>JAEEJD010000051.1 GCA_016281675.1 Lachnospiraceae bacterium | reverse complement strand
GGAATGACTACAGATATATCTATATTGCTGTTATTGTCTTTATTCATGATACTGTTCCTTCCAATCGGTATTTTAACAGAATGTCATTGATTTTGGAATATTTTGGTCTTATTATTATATCATATGATCTGCTTTGAACTGTACAGACAACTCGATATCAGGGTTTTCCAGACGATCTCGGCCATTGACCCGGGATACGGATCGTGTGCAAAGTACGTATTTGAGCGTGATTCACTGATCTTACTCGGGATGGACCATTCCGTCAGATTGGACGTTTTGACCAAAGAAGTCAAGAAGGATTCACCCATCAGAAACTGGGATATCGAGAGTGAGGCAGTGATGTGGTTCGCCGAGGATTCAGCGGAAGCTGCGCTGATCCGGCTCATCAATGACGCATATCGCAAATGGTATCGGCTCGATGCCAATATTTCCGACGATTATTTCAATATGGAACTTGAAGAGGTCAATTCCGTTCTGGCGGGGTACGCTCTGAGGATATTTGCGGATGAGAGCGGGCTGTCCGTTTTTCACGATGAACCCGGAGACGGGTCGGAGTTTACATTTGAGCAGGCGGTCGACCTTATCATGGAAGTCGACGAGAACAGGATGGATGATGCTGCCATAGCACAGCTTATAAACGAAGCTCTTTACTACCGTAAACTGGACAGATTCGAGGAGGCAACGGTCCGACTCGAGAAAGTCATCAGATACATGGATCATACTCTTCCGGAATACACGCATACCGTGTTCACGCTTGCCGAGACATATTATTTCATGGGCAATTACGAACGTGCGGTGATGCTCTACTACAGGGTCAATCTCGGGTTCATAGAAGACGAGAGGGATTTCTTCCTGCACCTCGGACATGCGCTCGTTGACGAGAAGATGAAGAAATATGACAGACATCTTCGCATATATTTCCGCAGCCGCATAGACAGCGAATTTGCCGATACGCACAGACAGGCTGTCGCCGCTGCAAAGGCCAGCGTGGCACAGGTGTTTGAAGAGTATGAGGAAACGTGCCTTGAGATGGGACGCAGGAAATACGAGTCATTCCGTCAAAGTCTTCCCGCAGGCGCGGATGATATCGACGAGCTTATCGAGGAATACGAGAAACCCGAAGAGCGTGCAAGGGAAATACACAAGCAGTACGAAGGGTTCGGCCTTAAAGAGCCGAAGAGCAAAGCCGAGACCGGGAATATGTCGATGAGTGAGAGACTGTCGACGGCACTTGATCATTACCTTACGGGAGAATATCAGAAGGCTTTCGACATGTACTACAGGCTCGCATCCCAGACGGACGAGGATTCGGATTATTACACATGGATATATCTTCAACTCGGAAAACTGTACTGCTTCTTCGACGAGCCGGCCAAAGCGTGGCATGCGCTTGAAAGATGCAATCCGAACAGGTTCGGGATCGTATACAGGCTGGAGGATTTTATGATCCTGTATCAGCATGCCCATATAGTCGCCGAGGATTTCGAAAGTGACGAGAGATTCAGAAAGCTGGTACGCGGAAAGATGGATACGTACTATGCTCAGTATGACAGGGAGTATAACAAACTGCTAAAAGACAGGAAACTCATGCGCTCATTCAAGGTGTACGAGAAAGACTGTATCGAGGACACGAAATACGAGCTCCGCGATGTACTAAACGAAGGCAGGGGAAAGTCCGGCGGTTTATTCGCAAGGTTCCGAAGATCGGGCGATCGATCAGATTGATACACTTTTGATTTTGTGGTAAAATATTTGCGTTGGTCTGCCAACAGCACACATGTAAGGAGGATTTTCTAATGGGATTAATTCAAGCTATTGCGGGCGCAGCCGGCGGGGCACTTGCCGACCAGTGGAAAGAGTTCTTTTATTGTGAGGCTATTCCCGCGGATGTGATCATTAAAAGAGGTGAGAAGAAGATCGACGGTAAGCGTTCTTCCAACACAAAAGGTCATGACAATATCATAAGCAACGGTTCGGTCATCGCGGTTGCCGACGGACAGTGCATGCTTATCGTTGAGCAGGGCAAGGTCGTTGATCTTTGTGCCGAGCCCGGCGAATATGTTTACGACACATCAACAGAGCCGAGTATCTTCTACGGAAAGCTTTCCGATTCCATCGTTGAGACTTTCAAGCAGATCGGTAAGAGATTCACGTTCGGCGGAGATACGGGCAAGGATCAGAGAGTATACTACGTTAACACGAAGGAGATTCCCGGTAACAAGTACGGTACGGCCAATCCCGTTCCATTCCGTGTTGTTGACAAGAACATCGGACTTGATGTCGATATCACGATCCGTTGTCACGGGGAATATTCATACAAAGTTGAAGATCCCATTCTGTTCTATACAAACGTTGCGGGAAACGTAACGGAAAGCTACAACAGAGAAGAGATAGACGGACAGCTTAAGAGTGAACTGCTTACGGCTCTTCAGCCTGCTTTCGCAAAGATCAGCGATATGGGTATCAGATACAGCGCACTTCCCGGTCATACAGAGGAAATGGCTGATGCCCTCAACGAAGTTCTGACCAAGAAGTGGAGAGAGCTTCGCGGTATCAGGATCGTATCGTTCGGTGTAAGTTCGGTAACGGCTCCCGAAGACCAGGAGCAGATGATAAGAGACCTTCAGAAGGCAGCCGTTATGCGCGATCCGAGCATGGGTGCGGCAACACTCGTTGGTGCACAGGCCGATGCGATGAAGGCTGCTGCAAGCAACACTTCCGCGGGTCCCATGATGGCATTTGCCGGAATGAACATGGCAGCAGGCGCAGGCGGAATGAATGCAAGCCAGTTATATCAGATGGCAGGGGCTCAGCAGCAGGCGGCTCCCGCTCAGGCAGCACCCGCCCCCGCGGCGGCAGCACCGGCAGCCGGATCATGGACGTGCGAATGCGGTTCGGTCAATACGGGCAAGTTCTGCGGTAACTGCGGCAAGAGCGCACCGGCAGCAGAGTGGACATGTTCATGCGGAACCGTCAACAGCGGTAAGTTCTGCAGTAATTGCGGTACGCCGAGGCCGTAGTATGCCGGTAGGAGGGGCCCACGAAGTGGGAGGAACCCGGCTGCACCGCGAGACCTATCGACGAAGTCGATTCTAATGGTCAAGCGACCATAATAACATAAGTGCCCTGATCTTCAGGGCACTTTTATTATAAGGGACGCGATAAGGAGAAACAATCATGGCATTATCCGTTAATGATATCGATATAAGGCGATTCTATGAATCGATCGTGAATTTCGAAGGCAATGCCGAAGCTCAGGATTTCTATTATTCGGTTATGGATACTCCGACCGGAAGGAAGAACAGGGACAACAGCGACGAGACCGTAAGGGACAGAGTCCTCAAAGCTTATGCAACGCTCTTTTGCGAAGATTCGGGACTCGAAGCCGGAACATGTGCCGGATGTGACGAGGTTGCCGCGACGGCGGACAGGCTCTATATCGGGACTGCAGGCTACGATCCGGATCACTGGTACAGGATGAAATATCATTTTCCGGTCATAGATGATGATAACTACGACAGATTTGCAGCACTTGTCATCAGTGACATGAATTCGGGACCCCTTCATGAAGCGGCACTTAACGACGGAGATACGCTCGTGGTAGGTGAACCGGATCCGCTCGGTATGACGCCTCAGCAGAGAAAAGAGCAGTCTGTCAGAAGCGTGGTCCTGCCAAAGGGAGGTGCCGGTTGAGGATAATAGCAGTAGATACGGATAAAAAATCACTTGATGCGATCAGATCGATCCTCGAAAAGACGGCCCCGGATTCGACGGTTTATTATTTCGACGACCCTCTTGCCGCTCTGGCCAAGGCCCGTGAGGAAGAAATAGACGTGGCGTTTCTTGAGGTTCTGATGAGTGAACTGTCGGGGATCGATCTCGGTAAATACCTTATCGATCTGAACCCGCATATCAATCTCGTATATATCTCGGAACACACCGACAAGGCGTTTGAGGCCCTTCAGATCCATGCGAGCGGATTTCTGAAAAAACCGGGCACCGAGGGTGCGGTATCGGACGAGATGGCCAATCTTCGCTATCCCGAGATCAGCAAGAAGTATAAAAGGGTGTTCGCCCAGACGTTCGGGGATTTCGAACTGTTTGTCGACGGCAATCCCGTAGACTTCAAGTACAAGAGGACCAAAGAGATGGTGGCGGTGCTCGTGAACAACAAAGGAGCACAGACTACGAACGGTGAGATACTGGCGGCACTTTGGGAAGATGATTCCGATCCCGACAAAAAGCTGTCATACCTTCGAAACCTCAGACAGGATCTTCAGAATACGCTTTCCGCTTTAAAGCTCGACGGTATCATAATCAAGCAGAGAGGCAGCATGTCGATCGCCAAGGACAAGATCGAATGTGATCTGTATGACTGGCTCGAAAACGGTAAGGAATCCAAGTACAAATATCTCGGTGATTACATGAACCAGTACAGCTGGCCCGAGTTCGTTCATGCCGAGCTTGACGAGATAAGTTATGACCTTTACGGCGATGAAGACGACTTCTGATTTTTCCCCAAACGGTCTTGATTTTTTGATACCGTAATTTATAATGGTTATGTTTGTTTAGATTCATATTTATATGTGGTAAAGAGAGGTAACATCATGGAAAACAAATGGGTTCGCGGCGCGATTCCCGCACTTCTGCTTCATTGCAGTATCGGTACTGTATACTGCTGGTCGACTTTTTCCACGGAGATCGCCGGTTATATCGGTGCGACCAAATCCGCTACGGAATGGGCATTCTCGCTTGCGATCTTCTTCCTCGGAATGAGCGCGGCATTTCTCGGCGACGTTGTTGAGAAGAACATCCACAGATCTTCGCTCATCGCAACGGTTTGCTTTACGGTCGGAATGGTGGGAACCGGATTCGGTATCATGATCAAGTCGCTTCCCGTTATACTCATATTCTACGGATGCATCATGGGTATAGGTCTCGGAACCGGATATCTGTCACCGGTCAAGACACTGATGCTCTGGTTCGAAGACAAGAAAGGTCTTGCAGCGGGTCTTGCGGTTGCCGGATTCGGACTGGCAAAGGCTATAGCAAGCCCGATAATGCAGTCTATCCTCAACGCGTTTGACGATAACCCGGCACCTATGTTCTTCATCATGGGCGGCGTGTACTGCGTTATGATGTTTATCGGACACCTCTTATTAAAGAAGCCTTCAACATGGGTCGAGGCTCATTCCGAAGGCGGCATAAAGGAATTCTTTGCAACGCTTGCAAGCAATTTCAAAACATCTTTCGGAAACAAGACGTTCATCGGCATATGGCTGATGTTCTACATCAATATCGCCTGCGGTCTTGCACTTATCTCTCAGGAGAAGATGATCTTCAAGTCGGTAGGTTTATCCGTCGGTGTGTGTGCGACGCTGGCAACGGTCACGGCTATAGCCAATGCAGCCGGACGTTTGGGATTTTCGGCCTGGGCCGATACATTAAAAGACAGGAATACGATCTATAAGCTGATCTTTATCCTGTCGATCGCGTTTACGGTACTCGTTGTTGCTACGCAGGGAATAGTAAAGGGAGCCGAAGTTCCCGCGCTTGCTATCCTGTGTGTTGCACTCCTGATCATGGTCAATGCCGGATACGGCGGAGGATTCCCCAATGTTCCGACGCTCCTGTCCGATCATTTCGGTATGGGTAAGATCAGTTCGGTTCACGGAATGTGCTTATCCGCATGGGCTATCGCGGGACTGACGGGTAACCAGATGGCAACGGCTATTGTCAATCACGTCGGAGAGTTCAAGGAGATCATTCTTTCAAACGGTGATTCGGCGGACGTCAATCCGGTCGGATACCAGACGGTGTTATACGTGACCGGGGCGCTCTACGTTATAGCTCTCATAATCAGCTGCGTGATGGTCCCGAAACTCAACAACAAAGAGAAAAAGTAATAGTGATTCATTGATTTCGGAGGTCGCAAGAGCCTCCGAAATCTTTATAAACGGATAAGAGTATCAGTAAGGAAGGCTACACAAAACATGAAGAAAAGAGACGACGTTAACAAGATCCTGATCATAGGCAGCGGTCCGATCATAATCGGCCAGGCTTGCGAGTTCGACTACTCAGGTACCCAGGCCTGCAAAGCGCTTAAAAAGCTCGGGTATGAGATAGTGCTCGTAAACTCCAATCCGGCAACGATCATGACCGATCCCACGACTGCCGATGTTACGTATATCGAGCCCCTTAACGTTGAGAGGCTTACACAGATAATCGAAAAGGAACGTCCCGACGGACTTCTTCCGAATCTCGGAGGACAGACGGGACTAAACCTTGCTTCCGAACTGTACAAGAAGGGTGTGCTTGACAAGTACGGAGTAAAAGTCATCGGAGTTCAGGTCGATGCGATCGAGCGAGGTGAGGACAGAATAGAGTTCAAGGAACTCATGAATTCACTCGGCATCGAGATGGCACGAAGCGAAGTTGCATATTCGGTTGACGATGCTCTCGCGATCGCGGATAAGCTCGGTTACCCCGTTGTACTTCGTCCCGCTTACACAATGGGAGGAGCCGGAGGCGGACTCGTATATAACGTTGAGGAACTCAAGACCGTTTGCGAGAGAGGTCTTGCGGCGTCGCTTGTAGGCCAGGTCCTTGTTGAGGAATCGGTTCTCGGCTGGGAGGAACTTGAGCTTGAAGTAGTAAGGGATTCGACCGGCAAGATGATAACGGTCTGCTTCATTGAGAACATCGATCCACTCGGTGTCCATACCGGAGACAGCTTCTGCTCTGCACCGATGCTCACTATTCCTGAGGACGTTCAGGCCGAACTTCAGCGCCAGGCTTACAGGATCGTCGATGCGATCGAGGTCATAGGCGGTACGAACGTACAGTTTGCAAGAAACACTCAGGACGGCAGGATCATAGTCATTGAGATCAATCCGAGAACATCAAGGTCATCGGCTCTTGCATCAAAGGCAACAGGATTCCCTATCGCGCTCGTATCGGCAATGCTCGCGGCGGGGCTTGATCTTTGCGATATAGAATGCGGCAAGTACGGAACACTCGACAAGTACGTTCCCAACGGTGACTATGTAGTTATAAAGTTTGCAAGATGGGCATTCGAGAAGTTCAAAGGTTCACAGGACAAGCTCGGTACACAGATGCGTGCGGTCGGTGAAGTAATGTCTATAGGCAAGACATACAAGGAAGCGTTCCAGAAAGCGATCCGTTCGCTTGAGATCGGACGTTACGGACTCGGCGGAGCCAAGAACTTCGGAGAGCTTTCACTTAAGGAACTGACGAATATGCTCCATACGCCTTCGAGCGAGAGACAGTTCATCATG
Organism: Lachnospiraceae bacterium; assembly: GCA_016281675.1. The sequence continues at coordinate 3,083 of JAEEJD010000051.1, read as the reverse complement.
TATGAGGCGATCCGCAAAGGAGCCGACCTTAACGAGCTGTATGACATAACGAAGATCAAACCGTATTTCCTCGAACAGATGAAGGAACTCGTCGATGAGGAAGAGAAGTTAAAATCATATGCCGGAAGCGTTCCTCCGATCGAGGTACTGGAACAGGCCAAGAAGGACGGGTTTGCGGATAAGTATCTGTCACAGATCCTCGGTGTGCCGGAAGACGATATCAGAAATGCGAGGATTAATGCGGGTATCGTTGAAGAGTGGGAAGGCGTTCATGTAAGCGGCACAAAGGACAGCGCATACTACTACAGTTCGTATAACATTAAAGAGAAATCAAAGGTTTCCGACAGGAAGAAGATCATGATCCTCGGCGGAGGTCCCAACAGGATCGGTCAGGGCATCGAGTTCGATTACTGCTGCGTACATGCGGCCATGGCTCTTAAGAAGCTCGGATTCGAGACGATAATAGTCAACTGCAACCCGGAGACCGTATCGACCGATTACGATACGTCCGACAAGCTTTATTTCGAGCCGTTGACACTTGAAGATGTTCTGTCCATACACGATAAGGAAAAGCCGGTCGGCGTTATCGCGCAGTTCGGCGGACAGACACCGCTCAACCTTGCGGCTCAGCTTAAGAAGAACGGAGTCAACATTCTCGGTACGACTCCCGAGACGATCGATATGGCGGAGGACAGAGATCTGTTCCGGGCTATGATGGATAAGCTCGGCATTCCGATGCCCGAATCCGGAATGGCCGTTACCGTCGATGATGCCCTTGCAATCGCCGCAAAGATTGGATATCCCCTTATGGTCCGTCCTTCGTATGTTCTCGGCGGACGGGGCATGGAAGTCGTTCATGACGACGAGCACATGAAAGTGTATATGGCGGCTGCGGTCGGTGTGACACCCGACAGGCCGATCCTTATAGACAGGTTCTTAAACAACGCTCTCGAGTGTGAGGCTGATGCTATCTCCGACGGTGAGAACGTATTCGTTCCCGCAGTAATGGAGCACATCGAGCGTGCCGGTATTCACTCGGGTGACAGCGCGTGTGTTCTTCCTTCGAAGAACATCTCCGCAAAGAACGTCGAGATCATCAAGGATTACACAAGAAAGATCGCAAAGGAAATGAACGTCAAGGGCCTTATGAACATGCAGTATGCGATCGAAGGCGATACGGTATATGTTCTTGAGGCAAATCCGAGAGCATCACGTACCGTGCCTCTTGTTTCAAAGGTATGTAACATCGGAATGGTCCCTCTTGCGACCGAGATAATCACGATGCCGTTAACGGGCAACCCTTCACCGGTGTCCGCGCTTCGCGAAAAGAAGTTCAATCACTGCGGTGTCAAGGAAGCCGTATTCCCGTTCAATATGTTCCAGGAAGTTGATCCGCTTCTCGGACCCGAGATGAGATCGACGGGTGAAGTGCTCGGTATGGCGAGCGATTTCGGAGAGGCATTCTTCAAGGCGGAAGAGGCGACGCAGACAAGTCTGCCGCTTGACGGAACCGTACTCATCTCCGTTAACGACAGGGATAAAGCGGAGCTTATCGAGGTAGCGGAGGGCTTTGCTGACTGCGGATTTTCCATCATCGCAACAGGCGGTACATACGATATGATCGTTGGAGCCGGAATAGAGGCTACTAAGATATACAAACTTCAGCAGGGACGTCCGAATGTCCTCGATGCGATCACAAACAAAGAGGTATCGATCGTTATCAACACGCCCGATGACAAGAAGGGTGCAATGGACGATTCATATATCAGAAAGAGCGTCATTAAGGCAGGTATCCCTTATGTAACGACGATGGCTGCGGCAAAGGCAAGCATTGCAGGTATAAGGGCACGCAAGAAGGGCGCCGGTGAGGTAAAATCACTTCAGACTTACCATGCGGAAATTGAGGAGATGTAAGGAGACATTATGTTAGACATGAAATTCCTCCGGGAGAACCCGGATATCGTAAAACAGAATATCAAGAATAAATTTCAGGATGAGAAGATACCGATGGTCGATGAGGTCATCGCGCTTGATGAGAAGCGAAGGACGATGCAGCAGGAGGCGGATGATCTTCGTAACAAGAAGAATACCCTCAGCAAGCAGATCGGCGCTCTCATGAAGGACGGCAAGAAGGAAGAAGCCGAGAAGGTCAAGGAAGAGGTCGCAAAGGATGCGGCACGCCTGGCCGAGCTCGAAGCGCAGGAAGGCCCGATCGCCGAGCAGATCCAGAAGATCATGTACGTCATCCCGAACATCATCGACCCGAGTGTTCCGATAGGAAAGGATGACAGCGAGAACGTCGAAGTGACAAAGTACGGAGAACCCGTTGTTCCGGATTTTGAGATACCGTATCATACCGAGATAATGGAGAGATTTGACGGCATCGATCTTGATGCCGCAGGCAGGGTTGCCGGAAACGGATTCTATTATCTCATGGGTGACATCGCAAGACTTCATTCGGCGGTGATAAGCTACGCAAGGGATTTTATGATAGACAGAGGATTCACATACTGCGTACCTCCGTTCATGATCAGGAGTAACGTCGTTACCGGAGTCATGAGCTTTGCCGAGATGGATGCGATGATGTACAAGATCGAAGGCGAGGATCTGTTCCTTATCGGAACGAGTGAGCATTCGATGATCGGTAAGTTCATCGACCAGATAATAGATGAAGACAAGCTCCCTCAGACGCTCACGAGCTACAGTCCCTGCTTCAGGAAGGAAAAGGGTGCCCACGGCATAGAGGAGCGCGGAGTGTATCGCATACATCAGGTTGAGAAGCAGGAGAGGATCGTTGTATGTAAGCCCGAGGACAGCCCGAGGTGGTGCGACATGCTCTGGCAGAATACAGTCGATTTGTTCCGCTCGATGGATATCCCCGTCCGCACGCTTGAGTGCTGTTCGGGAGATCTTGCGGACCTGAAGGTAAAATCATTTGATGTGGAAGCATGGTCTCCGAGACAGAAGAAATATTTTGAAGTGGGAAGCTGCTCAAACCTCGGCGACGCGCAGGCAAGAAGACTTCGCATACGTGTTAACGGCAAGGACGGCAAGTACTTCGCGCATACGCTCAACAACACGGT
>JAEEJD010000050.1 GCA_016281675.1 Lachnospiraceae bacterium | reverse complement strand
CGACGAGACTGACGATCGAGAGAACAATACTGAGAATAACCACAACAGCACCCAGACCCGATATCAGATGAAGCGGCCTTACGGTAAATGATGTGATACCGTCCGTTGCAAGCCTCAGCATCTTGGAAAGCGTATATTTCGAGCTTCCGGCGGTCCTTTCCTTAACATCGAAATATACCGTATCCGAAGGAAATCCCATTGTCGGAATAAGTCCCCTCAGGAACAGGTTACTCTCGTTATACTGTGCGAGTGCGTCAAGCACTTTGCGTGAGACGAGTCTGTAATCGGCGTGATTTTTGATCACACTGCTTCCCATCATGTTCATGAGTTTATAGTAGAACAGGGCGGTAAACTTCTTGAAACCGCCGTCGCTGCTTCTGTCGTTTCTGATGCCGTATACGACCTCCGCGCCGTTCTTATAACATTCGATAAAATCACTCAGCGCATTTATATCCTGCTGCAGATCGGCATCGATCGTTATAACTATGTCCGCAGCCTTTGCCGTCATCATTCCGGCAAAGATCGCGTTCTGATGTCCGCAGTTACCCGCAAGGGATACGAGCGAGAAAAGATCATCGCCGTGAACTGTCTCTGTAAGGATAGACAGCGTGTTGTCACGGCTTCCGTCGTTGACGAACATGACCCTGCTCTTATCACTGATCGCATTGTTTGAGATAAGCTCGGTCATCTTTTCCTTAAACGTCTTTGCCGAGTCTCTTATTATCTCCTCCTCGTTGTAGCACGGTACAACAAGGTATAATATGGGGTTTGTTCTGTTCTCGTTACTCATTCTGATCGTTTCCTCACCTTGTCCATCATAAAAAAATGTGATAAATTATTCAAGTGATAATGCAAACGCTGTAATTCATGCAACATTTTGGGAGCGTGCCATGGAAGAAAGAAGGACCGAAAAGCGACTGCCGATAGGTATCAAGCTGTCCATTTCCAATCTGTACAAGGAAGATACCAATACTATAATGGATCTTGACCTTAACGTTGAAGTTGTCGATATCTCGTCAAAAGGTATCGGTTTTGTTTCCCGGTGCATTCTTCCAGTGGGTTATTATTTTATTGCCAACATCGAATTGTCGCCGGAGCTTCCGCAGATCATCACCGACGTGCGCGTGATCAGAAGCGCTGCCATCGACAAGGACCAGTACCGCTACGGCTGTGAGTTCGTTTCGATCTCTCCGAGTGTAGGAAAGATGCTCGACGAATTCTCCGAAGGATTATAATACGCCGCACTTTTGAAGCAGTGCATACGCAAACGGTACGACATACAAAACGGCAAAAGCCGCCGCGAATGCCGCCGAATACATGAATGCAAGAAACCTGTCCGCTTTATGCGTGGCGGGTTTTGTTTTCTTATCGGACAGCCCGAACAAAGCCACAACAATAAGAGCGACAACAGCAATGATAATACCCGGCATCATAAATGGAGGGAAGTACGACATATGTACTCTGCTTCCGCCGTCCGTCGATATGTACATAAAAAGACCGTTAATGTTTTGCGGCTTAACGCTTACTCCGTCAACCTTTGCGCTCCATCCCCCGCTGTATGAAACCGGAATAAGTATTCCCGTAAATTCATCGGACATTTTCGGAAGATCGATATCAAGACTCCTTCTTCCCTGGACTGCCGATATCCCCGAAGGCTCGCTCTCACATAAAGAAGCAAGGACATCAAGGTCGATCTCATACAACGTAAAGTCGTATTTCTCGTCAGGATCGCTGACATCCATGTCTATCGTCACATTAACTTCCCCGTTTTCAAACGCTCCGAGCTCAACAGTGTTGTTATTAAAATGTGCCGGGAACAGCTCGTTATCGAATTCGCGTATGCTCGGTATCGGGATAACTCTTCCGTTGACCGTAATCTTCGTGTTGTAATGATCCGTGTCTACACATGACCCTTCAAAATAAAGAGCCTTGTTGCCAACAACAGCGATATTGTATTCGCTTATCTCGTGACCGTCCGCCTTATTCACGGCAGGGGCAACATCGACGGTCTTTGCGATGTCGGTCTTTGTCCCCATTGCGTTTGCAAACGAATTGACGATGCCTGTAACCCCTCCCGCATCCGTATCCGGTGCACCCTTTACCGGAATTGCAAAAGGAAGTTCATATCTGTTCTTATAAAGGTGATACTCTCGCATATCTCCCGTCATATGATCGACGACAACGTCGGCGGAAGCGACCTTACTGTACAGTCTCTCATCAAGTTCTTCGAAGCTCACGAGATCCGTCACATGCATGATCGTATCGGTAAAAATGTTTCCGCCGGTATCGAGAAGTCTTGTGAACTGACTGCTGTATCCGAGGTTTGTTGCTCCTCCTATCTGATCCGCGGTCGCAAGATTCGTCCATCCCGAAAGCGTCTCACGCTGCATGACAAGACCGTAATTGGCATTGAGCGATGCGTCGGGATTTTTGATCCTTCGTGTTGCGGCATCGGACCCCGTTGCAAGATCGTCGCCGAACTTTTCCACGAGCTGATCGGATATCCTGATGAATTCGCCCTCCTGTTCCGGATCATGTCCGTAAGGCGTGTCATACAGAGGCTTTCCTATCATGATGATCCCGAATATCAAGACCTCCGCCATCCAAAGGTAAGGGCAAAACGTTCCGTATCTTCCGTTCCTGACGCTGATGAGAATGATATGCGCCACGGCAAACACCGACATGATCGACATTGCAAGAAGAAATACGGTATGATCGGATATACCTGCGTTATTCATATACCACGTTCTGAATACCGTCGTGATGATCGCGGTTATGACAACTCCCAAAGCGATACGAACGATACGTGATCCGGTATCCGTCTTTTCCTCTTCGCGTGTTTTGTTCGAAACACCATAGGGGTGCGCTGCAATTCCCGCCATTATGCACCAGATCATGAACCCGTTCCTGACCGGATAATCCACGTATGACCCGAAATGAAGCAACAGGTGTACGCTCTCGAGAACGAGCTGCGCACAGATCATAAACACCAGCAAGATCCTAAGCAGCACGCTTCCCCATTCTTTTTTCCGGATCCCGTAAAACAGTCCGATCGCCACGTAAGATGCGGGAAACGAAAGACAAAGGAGCGAGAACCACCTCGACAGATAAGCGGGCGTTATGTTTTGCAGAAGCGCAATATAATTTCCCATAATGCCGCCGTCATTTGTACCGTTTCCAAACCTTGCACTCGTCATGTTAAAAGCTATATCGGGCATCCATGAAAAAGCCGACAATCCCAAGCCTGCAGCAATGCCGGTCAAGAGTCTTCCGAAAAACAACTCTTCCGTAAGTTCTCTTTTCCTGCCCGTTCCCAACAGATATATGCAATAAGCGCCTCCGGTTAGGAATATGAACATCAGCATCTGTATCCCGAAATAATAATCATCGATCATTATGAGAAATACCGTAACCGTCAGTCCAATAAACTTACCCGTCCGAAGTGCCTTTTGAGAAAACATCAGAACAAGCGGCACAAACGCTGCCATATCGATCCACTGAGGCACCGTGTAGTTTGTCATGACAAAACCGCACAGTCCGTATCCGGCGGACAGTATCAGCCGGAAAGCATACGGCATGTCTTTGTTTATATACCTGACAAAAATACCCATAAAAAAAGCCGCCGCCATGATCTTAAACGTCATCAGAAGCGACGAACATTCCAGAAATAAACTTCTCGGAACAAAATACATAAGAAGATCAAAAAGAGACGGTTCAGACAGGCCGGGGATCTCGCGTCCGAGATTAAGATACCAGTCGTAAACGAATGACTTGATGCCGCGAAGTTCATCATAATTATGGTAATAGAACAGGTCCGACCACTGCGCCATGTCGTAGTAATCTATCGTTGCCCTGCCGAAAGGCCACAGAGCATTCAAAGCCAGAATGACCATAAAAAGAGCGCCTGCGATAAGCGCAGGCAGGAGATACTCGGCTATGTGATTTTCTCTCTCTTTGTTATTCATACTCGCCCACTATCTCTATTATGTCTTCCGCGTATTTGGGATACTCTCTGACAAGCCCCTCAAGTTCTTTCTTCGCCGTCTCGAGATTGTACATCTCAAAATCGATCCCCTTCTTGAGGCGCTGACGCTGCACTATGAGCTGCTTTCTGATATCCTTCGCTTCCTCGTCGTACACAAGCACTCCGGGCTGATATACCCACACCGAAGGATCGTTTATGTGATAGTGTTTTAATATCCTGTAAAGATCGGATCTTGCTTCCTCGAGGCGTTCGCTTATATCCGAGTCGTGCTCCCTCGCCTCTTTTTCCTCTTTGTATTTTTCCCATATATATGCGAGCTCATACGAGTTCATGACCTTGTATTTCGCATAGTTGTAATCGAGCACGTTAGTGATGTTAACGTACTTGATCTTGACCGTGTTCTGCACGCTTATCGCCTTGGACAGTTTCCTGTTGGCATTTGCTATCCCGCTCTGCGCATTCTGATACATAACGAACGAAGCCGTCAGCGCAACGGCAAATGCGCCGGCCAGAATGATCCATCCGAGATCAACCTTCACATGCATCGCCTGGTTCAGTACGAACATCAGGGCCGCAGCCATTACGGCTGCGAAAATCGAAGTGAACGCAATGTTCTTTGCCGTACGGGCTTTGGATCTTTCTTCTTTTCGCTGATAAGCGACCGCACCTTTTTCCCCTTCAAGGAGATTGAGGTCACGACGTACGCGCATCTGATATTCCTCATCCTCTTTCATCTTGGCAAGGATATCGGGAATATCGGGAGCAAGACGCTCCATATCACGGTACTGAGCCTCGGTTATCTTCTTTGCGGGTCTCGTGTAGTTGGAATCTTCCTGCTCGATCTTGATTATCTTGTTCGCTCTGATACGTACCTGACTCTTGTCGGTCACCGGGAGCTTGTCCATCTCCTCGAGATCCGCCAGACGTTCGGTTACCTGTTGGTACTCTACCTTCTGTGCCTCAACGTCTTTTGATGCAACAGCCATCATGTCGCAGTACTCTCTGACGTACTGCTCACGCTGCGCCTTATCGTTCATGTTGAGTGTCCGTCTCTTTTTCGACACGTTCGCAAGAGACTGCATGAGCGACTCCGCAGACTCCGAATTGAAGTTGAGCTCTATATCATCGAAATCGTCATCACCGAATCCGAATACTTCTTTTAACCAGTTGACTATGCCCATTAAGATTACTCCTGACTACGTCTGTATTCCAGTTTCCAGTCATCAAGTGTATTGTCAAGGACTCTGTAGAACTCCGATACTTTTCCGGAGTCATGCAGTTCCAATATCCTTTTCATCGCATCACCGTATGGTGTATCTATCTCGGCTTCTCTTGCGGATCTCATTATCCTGACCGCTTCAAGTGCGATACGCTCGTCGTATCCGTTCTTGACGACTATCCTGTCAAAATCCTCTTTCTTGGCGGACAGCCTTAAGCATATAAGATACATCTCGAGACTCTCTCTTGATCCGTCGATCTCATATGCCTGCCTGAAGCAGTCTCCCGCTTTATCCAGAAGGAACATCATCGAATATGCGCATCCGACATTATGAAGGATCGAACTGTACAGATCCGGCTCCTCTTCTTTGTTGAGAACCGACAGAACGTACTGGTATTCCTCGATAGCTCTCGGATACTTGTTCGCGCACAGAAGGTTGTCACCGCGCACTTTCCTCTTTGCGGCAAACGACAGTGATGCGTTATCGACAAGTATCTGTTTGATCCTTGCTATCTCATCTTCGGTACAGTATTTCGTATCGACGAGTATGGTGGTCACCATCTCACCGAGAGTCCTGCTTTCCTTTATCATCTTGCGAAGCTTGTTGGATAATTCGGGCATCTCAAGATTGTCCCTCATGTAGTCGCACAGTCTGACATCGATCAGATCGTTGTCGAGAATATACGCGTTAACACAAAGGTAATAGCAAAGCTCGTCCATGGAGTAGATGTTCACTCCGAGTCCCGAGAGAAAATATGGAGTTGTGGATAGTGCCCCGAGGCACATGTACATTTCCGTAGCCATATGGTTTCCCATTATTTTTCATGATGCGAATTGCTACGTTTCTTCGAAACTCCCGCAATTCTGAGAACATTCGGAATCCGCTAATCTGCTTCGCAAATTGCTACTTCCTCATGTTCTCGCGGGTCTCAAAGCCATATCGCGATTCATGCAAGCATGATCGCTTCATGCCCTTTCGACCCTTATCATGCAAACTCTATAATCTTTTCCCATTTACGTCCCGTTGACGGGTAGAATTCCCCGAAACCGAGATCTTCAACTTCTATCTTCATCCTTTGTTCCGATTCGAACGAAACGGTAAGGCGGAGTCTCGATGCTTTTGGCGGACGGTCGGGAAGACCCGACAGCTCGACTTCTATCGTTTCGGCTCCCTTGCCGTCAAGCGGCGTCATTATAAGAGGTACCGTCCTCGAATTCCCGAGGACAAAATCATACGTCACACCCGAATCGTACCAGTTCTCACCCGCATCCGCGATCGCAATATACTCCTCCTGACCTGCGACAACCATATTAAGTCCGAGATTGAACTTGAGCTTGTCGGGTCCGAGGAAAACATATTCGCTGTTAAGTTCACACGGCTGAGCCTTGTCCTTGCCGCAGTAGCATGCACCTTTTGAGTACATGTTCCTGCCCTGGAACACACGCCTTCCGAGGCACATGAACTTGAGTGTCTTGTTGCACCAGCTTCCTTCAAATCCCTCACCGAGGAGGAATACCGTACCGACTCTTTTACCGCCGAAATAATCATGCGCAAGCTGAAGGATCATCTCATCCAGCCTGTCGGCTTTCTCCATGGACTCCTCTTCCTTCATCATGAACTTGGGCATTTTGATATCGTTAAAATCGGTTCTGTCCACAAACGCAACGACCGGTTCCGTCGCACGGTTCATCCAGAGTTCGTATGCCTTAAGATACGGTCCCGAATAATCGAACACGGAGACATCTCTCTCCCACAGATCCTCAGGCTGATGAAGAAGGTAATAATATATACTCTCCTCGTATGTCTGAATGATTATCTTCTCTCTGGGAACGGGCATACCCGATGCGATCTTCTCGACGATATCGACAAACTTTCCTTCAAGGGATGCGACCGTAAAGATCATATACTCAACGTCCGAAGGTGACATCACCATCGACAGGAGATTGAGCGATCTTCTTACGAACAGGATCAGAAGATCCGTCGCATCGTAAGCCTCACCCTCAATATCCATCTTGGCGCCCGCTGCCGCAAAGCTCATGAGCTGACTGACAAGAGTAGCGTTCCCAAGCTGTGCCGCACGGATCGCCGCATTACCGAATTCCCACTGTGCAACGCCCTTTCTCTTTGACAGCACCGTAGGGATCCCGAGGCGTTCTTCTTCGGCATCGCTTGCAACCGTTTCCGGTACGGATGTATTCAGTTCGAAATAGCTGATCTGTGACATCGAGTCATTCAGATCGTAGCCGATAATGTACTTGGCCATTGTATTACCTTAACTTGAAAACCCTGTGCGCAAATGCGTCGGCCTCAACATATTCCCTCATGATATCAAGCAGTGTATTGTCGTCCTTTACAGTACGCGAAACAACCATGTCATTGAGCATCGTATATCTCGATTCGATCCGCGAATCGCTCGTATCGCTTACCGAAAGCGAATCGCTCGCGGTCAGCACTTCCTTGCCGTTCTGTTCCTCGGTTATGTAGTACTGCAGATTCTCTCCGAAGAAGAGAATGAACTCTCTCGTGAACACACCTCCGAACATGTTTCTCATTTCCTCGGTGTGATAATTCCCGTCGCCCTCGCGTCCGTCCTCGAGTATGTAGTGGAGCATTACCCGGTAGTTCGGGTTGGTCCTGTATTCTATGATCGTCTTGTCAAGATAATCGGATATCTCCGGCACAAGATCGGCATACTTTCCGAAGAACCTGAAGTATGTGTTCCTGTGCATGAAGTCAACGATGAACTCTTTTAACATCGCTTTGATCTTCTCGGTACGTTTGCTCTTGTCCTCCGCATAATACTTGAGAAGTGCCAGCTTGCACGCATCGTTCACGGGTTCTCCGAGCCGGTACATTTCGGTGATATGATCGAACACCTTCTCGTCGGTGATCCTCTCCTTCGCAAAGTATTCGAACGAACAGTATGACAGATATGCAAGGGATACTCTCGTTCCGGTCGCGTTCTTGCTGTACTCCTCGAATATCTCTTCCTTCTCTCCGACGGTTGTATGGGTATAGAGCATCTGAATGATCAGTCTTTCCATCAGAGGGAACGTGTCTATGTCAAAACTCCTCGCTGCCTTCCATATGTTACGAAGCTGTTTTGTCAGACCGTTGTAATTCTCTACGAGATAGCGAAGAAGAACCTCATCGTACTTGCCGTTTGCGAATGCATAGTAGCAGAGCTTTAACAGGAGCGGATCGGGTATCTTATCCTTCTCCTTGACCATATGGCTGCATACTCCGACGCAGTCCTTTGCAGCAATCTCCTCCGTGCCGTAGATGCACATGATCTGATACGCCTTCTCAAACATTCCGCGGCGTGTCATGAATTTGACAACACTTGCGCGGTCCTTTGCGGAAAGAACCTTTATATCCATTCCGAGAAGGAATTCGTCAAGCGTGGTGATCTGATCGTTATCGTAATAATACTGAATGAGTGCCATCCTTATATCGCGCTTGTAATGCTCGGCAACGATCTTGGATTCGGCAAGTTCCCTGCAGTATTCCACATTCGAATCGTCAACGGTGACATAGTGCTTCCTGCCTTCGCACAGGTACATATCAAAGTAGACATTATCGAGAACGTAATACCTGATGGACTGTATAAACACAGCCTCGTTAAGAAGCTTTTTGATATCGGCCCTGTCTATGATCCTGCGTCGTCCCGAAGAGTCCTCGGTAAAGAGCGTATACTCCGACGAGTAGATCGTAGGATAAGCGATACCGTTCTCTATCTTGAATGTGAGTTCTCCCTCGAACTGCGACTGTACCAGAACCACATTCTTTGCAAGCGGATCATCGATCTTAACCTCGTGTGCGAAGAGGATCTTTGCAAGATGCCTTGCCATCTCCGGCTTGATCATCTCAAGGAACAGTACATCCTCATATATCTTCGCCAGATTGGCATCGATATGCTCCTGCTCTATCTGTTCCACGGCGAACACCTGCATATGCTCGCGGTATGTATCGTATGTGTCCGCATACTCTCTCTTGTGAGCGATGAGATTCGCATACAGGAATGCGATCCTGTGATAGTTCATATCGT
>JAEEJD010000049.1 GCA_016281675.1 Lachnospiraceae bacterium | reverse complement strand
TCCGAATCCCGAAGACGAGTTTACTTTTCCGGATATCGGTCCGAACATGGAGATCATATCATCGTATGTTGCACAGTTTAAAGACAACCTCAACAAGGGACTTCCGCTCATGGATGAGCCTTTGTTCATACAGAAGATCAGACCGTCGGGATACATGCTCTTAAACGGACATCACAGATGGGCCGCAGCGATGAGACTCGGGATAAGACGTGTGCCGGTAAGCGTGGTCAATGCCGTTTTCGACGGAGACATAAGAGTGATGCTCGAAAAGTCAACACACGAAAAGCGTGCAACGCTCGATCTTGACGAGGTCGTGTTCGCATCCCCCGGAGAGGAACACATCGAAAAGCACAACGGTCTGTTCGGGATCGGAATGCAGAAGAAGCATCTCCGTCTCGGGATACCGGCACTTTTCAAGCACCTCAAGGTAAGAGGTTATGATATATGGGTTTACTCATCGCAGTTCTATTCTACCGATGATCTTAAGAGGTATTTCAAACATTATTCGGTAAGCGTTGACGGTATCATTACCGGTATGAAGAAACAGACGGCAAAGAGCGGAGCGCGAAAGAGTGTTGAAGAGATGATCGCAAACAGATACAGCACAACGCTTCACATCGACAGGGATCTGCTTCTGATAACGAAGAGCCGGTCGAATGATTTTCGCGAGATCGCGATCGACTGCAAACCGCAGGAGTGGTCGGGAGCCGTGATCGATGCACTGGACGGGGCCGAAAAGGATGAAGAAAACAAATAACACGGAAAAGATGCGCGTGTCGTTCGACCTTGATGAGGTTCTGTTCGTATCACCCGATACACATAAGACCGAACCGGCACTTGTGTTTCCGCTGAACAAAATATTCAGGGAACGCCTGCGACTCGGAACGCCCGAACTTATCAAAACACTCCAGAACATGGATTACGATGTCTGGGTGTATACGTCGTCGTTTCGAAGCGAGAGGTACATAAAACTTCTGTTTCGCGCCTACGGTGTGAAGTTTAACGGGATCGTGAACGGGCAGAGACACATGAAGGAAGTGCAGGGTAACCGCAAGCAGCTCCTTCCTCAGAAGGTTCCGAGCAGATACAGGATATCGCTTCACGTCGATGACGAGTCGGTCATCTGCTCGCTCGGACGTCAGTACGGTTTCGACGCTTATCAGCTCGATGCGCAGGATGACGACTGGAAGGAGAAGGTCATCGCGCGCGCCCAGGAGATAAAACACCGGATAGAAGTCACCGGTAATTGAAAATCATCCGCTATTTTGATACAGTTAAATGTGAAGCAATTCGCATGATATATAAATAAAACGGAGGGAACTATGGCAACAGTAGGAATCGTTATGGGCAGTGATTCGGACATGCCGGTCATGAGCAAGGCAGCCGAGATCCTGGATCAGTTCGGGATCGATTACGACATGAGGATCATATCGGCACACAGGGAGCCGGATGTGTTCTTCGAGTATGCAAAGAGTGCGAAAGAAAAAGGCATGAAGGTCATCATCGCGGGAGCCGGCATGGCGGCACACCTTCCCGGAATGTGCGCGGCGATATTCCCTCTTCCCGTTATCGGCATTCCGATGCACACGACTTCACTCGGCGGAAGGGACAGCCTGTACTCGATCGTTCAGATGCCTTCGGGAATCCCGGTCGCAACGGTCGCGATAAACGGCGGGGCAAACGCAGGTATCCTTGCGGCCAAGATGCTCGCTATATCGGATGATGCGCTTCTTGCAAAGATAGAGAAATATTCCGAAGAACTCAAAGAGGCCGTCGTCAAAAAGGACGAGAAGCTTGCCGAGGTCGGTTACAGAAACTATACGAAATAAGAGGAGACGATTATGGATTACAGATCATCCGGTGTTGACATAGAGGCGGGATACAGATCCGTCGAACTGATAAAGGGTTTTGTCAAAGAGACCGTCCGTCCCGAAGTGATCGGCGGGCTCGGAGGATTTGCGGGTGCCTTTTCGATGAAGGGATATGCGGACATGGAAGATCCGGTTCTCGTATCCGGAACCGACGGATGCGGTACGAAGGTTAAGCTCGCATTCATAATGGACAAGCATGACACGATCGGTATCGATGCAGTTGCGATGTGCGTCAACGATATCGTCTGCGGAGGAGCCGAACCGCTCTTCTTTCTCGATTATATAGCCTGCGGCAAAAATCACCCCGAGAAGATCGCGCAGATAGTCAAGGGTGTTGCGGAAGGATGCAAACAGGCGGGATGCTCTCTCGTTGGAGGAGAGACCGCGGAACATCCGGGACTGATGCCCGAGGATGAATACGATCTGGCGGGATTTTCCGTAGGGATCGTTGACAGGAAGAACATAATCGACGGAAGCGACCTTAAGGAAGGAGACGTTCTTATCGGCCTGGCATCAACGGGAGTTCATTCCAACGGATTCTCTCTTGTCAGGAAGATATTCGATATGACAAAGGAGAGCCTTGATACTTATTACGACGAGCTCGGCTCAACTCTTGGAGAGACGCTCCTTACGCCGACGAGAATATATGTTAATGCCCTTAAAGCTGCGGCATCAGCCGGCGTTAGGATCAAAGCATGCAGTCATATAACGGGCGGCGGATTTTACGAGAACGTTCCGAGAATGCTCAAGGACGGTGTGCGTGCAGAGATTAAGAAGGATTCGTACAAGATCCCGCCTATATTCGAACTGATGAAGAAGAAGGCAGGACTCGACGAGGATATGATGTACAACACGTTCAACATGGGTATCGGGATGGTTGTTGCGGTTGACGAAAAGGATGCGGACCGTGCGATAGAAAGCTTCGCCTCGGCAGGCGATAAGGCGACTGTCATCGGTAAGATCATTTCGGGAGACAAAGGAGTGACCTTATGCTGAATATCGCGGTAATGGTCAGCGGAGGCGGCACGAACCTCCAGGCGATAATCGATGCGTCCGAGGCGGGAAAGCTTCCCGGTGTTACGATCGACTGTGTCATATCCAACAAGAGCGATGCGTATGCGCTAAAGCGTGCCGAAGAATATGGCATAGATGCCGTGTGTATACGCCCGAAGGATTATGACAGCAAGGATGCCTACGGTGCTTATCTGGCAAAGTTCCTGTCGGAGCGCGGAGTCGATCTT
>JAEEJD010000048.1 GCA_016281675.1 Lachnospiraceae bacterium | reverse complement strand
GTCATCGTAATGGGCTTCGACTGC
The DNA here is from genome assembly GCA_016281675.1 of Lachnospiraceae bacterium. The sequence goes on along the minus strand of JAEEJD010000048.1, from coordinate 11,519 downwards.
AACAAGTGGGCACTTCAGGAGCTTCTTGATCAGAACTGGAACTATGATGGACAGTGCAATCCTTTCCAGTCTGAGTACATCCTCAAAGTTATCGACGAGATTCAGGCAGGTAACGAGCCCGCTGAGAAGACCATCGTTATGAACGAGAAGGGATTCGATGCTACAACAATCACAGCTGATGATGTTGAGAATTATGGTATCTAATATTTAGATAAGATTACGAATAAGGGCGCGAGAGCGTACATATCAATTACGCGACTCGCGCCCTTTTTTTGAAGAAATAACTGGGAGGTGAATCCACTCATTATGGAAAATGCAATACTTAAAATGCGTGGTATCGATAAGGCATTCCCGGGCGTCAAAGCTTTACAGGGTGTGGATTTTACATTGTGCAGCGGTGAGATCCACGCGCTTATGGGCGAGAACGGAGCCGGAAAATCAACCCTTATCAAGGTATTGACCGGAGTTTATCCCAAAGACGGGGGAGATATCGTTCTCGGCGACAAATCAGTTTCGATCAGATCACCGCAGGATGCACAGAATCTCGGTATCAGTACCGTGTATCAGGAGATAACACTCTGCCCCAATCTTTCAGTGGCAGAGAATATGTATATCGGAAGAGAAGAGAGTGCTCTTCGTAACTGGAAGAAAATGAATGAAAGAGCGGGAAAGATCCTCAATGATCTTGCAATCCCCGCCAATCCCACACAGCAGCTCGCAAGCTGTTCCATCGCGGTTCAGCAGATGGTTGCGATAGCGCGTGCGGTAGATATGGACTGTAAGGTTCTTATACTCGACGAGCCTACATCGTCTCTTGACGAGCAGGAAGTTGAAAAACTTTTCAGACTCATGAGAGATCTTAAGGCTAAAGGAGTAGGTATCATATTCGTTACACACTTCCTTGACCAGGTATACGAAGTATGTGATAAGATCACGGTTCTTCGTGACGGTCATCTCGTTGGCGAATATGAGATCAAGGATCTTCCGAGAGTCCAGCTCGTATCAAAGATGCTCGGAAAAGAACTTGACGACATGTCCGACATCAAGAGCGAGAACGCTACATATGAGAAGAAAGAAGGCGAAACACCTGTATTTACTGCCATCAATCTTTCAAGTACGGAAGCGGTCAATCCGTTTGATTTCCATATCAATAAAGGTGAGGTTAACGGATTCACCGGTCTTCTCGGATCGGGTCGAAGCGAGTGCGTAAGAGCTATCTTCGGCGCAGACAGGAATCTTTCCGGAGAAAAGACCAAAGACGGTAAGCAGGTCAGGATTTCGAAACCAATAGATGCAATGAAAAAAGGTATTGCCTATCTTCCCGAAGACCGTAAGGTTGACGGTATAATCGGCGATCTTTCGGTAAGAGAGAACATAGTTCTGGCATACCAGGTACTTAAGGGTGCTTTGCATCCGTTCAGCAAGGCTGAAGCATATAAGTTTGCCGATGAGTATATCAAGCTTCTTGACATCAAGACGGCTTCGGCAGACACACCGATCAAATCACTGTCGGGCGGTAATCAGCAGAAGGTAATACTTGCAAGATGGCTTCTTACACATCCCGATTACCTTATCCTCGATGAGCCTACCAGAGGTATCGATGTAGGTACCAAGGTTGATATTCAGAAGCTCGTTCTTAAGCTTGCGAGCGAAGGAATGGCGATCACGTTCATCTCTTCGGAGACGGATGAGATGCTCAGAACGTGCTCAAGACTCATCGTTATGCGTGACAGACATGTGGTCGGAGAACTTACGGGAGATGATCTTAATCAGAACAAGATCATGAGTACGATAGCCGGAGGTGACAGTAATGGCAAATAAAAGTAAATCAGGCTCCGGAATATTCGGAAAACTGATACACAGTCAGATCATAATACCGCTTGCGGCATTACTGCTTCTGATAATATTCAATCTTATATGTGATCCGTCATTCTTTGTGATCACACCGAAGACGAACTCGGCCGGTAACCCGGTTCTGTCGGGATATCTTATCACGATACTCGATTACGGTTCGGAGCTTGCGATACTTGCGATCGGTATGACGCTTGTTACCGCGGCATCGGGCGGACAGGACATTTCGGTCGGTGCAACGATAGCAATTTGCGGTTCGGCACTCTTGAGAGTCCTTTGCGGATCCAACTCACGTCCCGATTCGCTTCAGGCTCCGATAATAGTAGGTTTCCTTGTTGCCTGTGTAGTAGGTATGATGTGCGGAGCATTTAACGGAGTGCTTGTTGCATACTTCAAGATTCAGCCGATGGTAGCAACGCTGATCCTCTTTACGGCAGGTCGTTCGATCGCCGCATGGATCAACAACAACGAGCTTCCGATAGTACCCGATCCCAAGTTCGCTTACTTCGGCGGTTTCATTCCCGGAATACCCGTTCCCGCACCGGTGTTCATAGCAGCCGTTTGTATAATCGTGATATTCCTTGTTCTCAAGTTCACGACACTCGGCCTGTACACTCAGGCGGTAGGTATCAATCCGAGTTCTTCAAGACTTAACGGACTGAATCCCGAACTTGTTAAGTTCATCTCATTCGTGATCCTCGGTCTTTGTGTTGCGGTTGCGGCACTTATCAAGACATCGAGACTGTCGACGATCAACTACTCGGTAATCGCCAAAGATATAGAAATGGATGCGATCCTCGCGGTCGCACTCGGCGGGAATCCGCTTTCAGGCGGTAAGTTCAACATGTGGGCTTCGATAATAGGTGCATATGTTATCCAGTTCCTTACCACCACACTTTACAAACTGAAAGTAAGTTCCGATGCCCTGTCGGCATATAAGGCAGTCGTCGTTATCGTTCTTGTCGTATTCTCGGCACCTACGGTAAGAGAGTGGATCAGTGCTCAGTTCAAGAAGCTCTCCGTTAAGAAGGGGGTGGCGTAAATGAATACAAAGCGCAAAAGTATCTCAGATACCATGGTCCTTCTGACGATCACGATCGTCGTATTCTTCGCGATGTATATAGGCGCGATGATCTTTCAGGGAAAAGGTTTCTTAAAGCTCCAGACTTTCCTGAACATATTAAACGCAAATGCTGCCCTGATACTTATGTCATGCGGACTGACGCTCGTAATGATAATCGGGAGCATCGATATCTCGGTCGGCGGTGTTGCGGCACTCGTAAGTATGTGCTGTGCCGTATACCTTGACAGAAACGTGCTCAATCCGGAGCAGAACCTTACACCGGGTAATGTGGCGGTTTCAATGCTTATAGCACTCGGTATCGGACTGGCATACGGACTCATTCAGGGTTACCTTATAGCATACCTTGACATTCAGCCGTTCATCGTATCGCTTGCAGGTATGTTCTTTGCAAGAGGTATGACGACGATCGTTCATACCAACCCGTTCAACGTCGAGAACGAGGCATTTAACAAGCTCAAAGAGCCTATAAGGATTGCATTCCTCGGAACAGTAAACAAAAAAGGAAAACTGGTTCCGGCCAAGATAGAGATAGGTGTGTTTGTGGCACTCCTCGTTGTCCTGATCCTGTTCTTTGTGCTCAGATATTCCAAGCTCGGCCGTTCTTTCTATGCGGTCGGCGGAAACAGGACAAGCGCGCTGATGCTCGGTATCAACGTTAAGCGTACCAAATTCTTTGCTCACCTTATGTGCGGAATTCTTGCAGGTATAGGCGGATACGTTTACTTCCTGCATGTAGGTTCGGGAGCGGCATCCCATGCATCCGGTGCGGAGATGAACGCGATCGCTTCATCGATCATCGGAGGAACGATGCTGACCGGCGGTGTCGGTAATATCATCGGTACGCTGTTCGGTGTACTCTCGCTTGCAACTATCCAGAGTATAGTTTCATCTGCCGGATTCGATCAGGCATGGTGGACAGGAATCACGGTAGCTGCTATGCTGTGTCTGTTCCTTGTCGTTCAGTCGATCGTGATCGCACGTAAGAAGAAATCACTTAAGAAACAGGCATGAATGTGATACATGAATGTTAAACGCTTGATCAATTCAATAGTGTTGATAACAGCTGTTAGCCTCTGTTCATTTTCGGCGGGTTGTGCACCCGCCGAAAATGCAGAGGCTGAAAGTGTAGTTACGGGGGAAGATCTTATCGTCGTGGGATTTTCCCAGCTGGGTGCGGAGTCCGATTGGAGAAGCGCGAACACCGAATCGATGAAGAGTGTCTTCACGAAGGAGAACGGATACGAACTCATCTTTGAGGATGCACAGCAGAAGCAGACCAACCAGATTACGGCGATCAGAAGTTTTATACAGCGCGATGTGGATTATATCGTGCTGGCTCCGGTTACGGAGACCGGATGGGATACCGTTCTGTCCGAAGCAAAGGAGGCCGGTATTCCGGTCATAATCGTCGACCGTCAGGTCGAAGTTTCCGACGAGGACCTGTTCACATGCTGGGTCGGATCGGATTTTGAACTTGAGGGAAGAAAAGTTTGCATGTGGATGTCAAAGTTTTTTGCCAAGAAGGGCATAAAGGCTTCGGATGTCCATATCGTGGACATACAGGGGACGCTCGGCAGTACCGCGCAGATCGGACGTACAAAGGGATTTGACCATATGGCGAAACTGTACGGATGGGATGTCGTGGATCATGAGCCGGGTGATTTTACGAAGAGTAAAGCAAAGGAAGCCATGTTCTCTATACTCAGGAACTACGACAACGTGAATGTGGTATACTGTGAGAATGACAATGAGGCGCTCGGTGTAATAGAGGTGCTTGAGGCGAGCGGAAAGAAATGCGGCAGCGATATAACCAACGGCGAAGTCATGGTAGTATCGTTCGACGGCGTCAACAAACAGGCCGTATCGAGCCTTGTGGCGGGGCAGATAAGCTGCATCGGAGAGTGCAATCCGCTTCACGGACCGAGGGTCGAATCGATAATCAGGAAACTGCGTAAGGGGCAGGAACCATACAAATATCAGTATGTAAATGAGAAACTTTATACCAACACCGGCAACGTTCCTTCGATAATGCTCGGGGGCAAGGAATACAAGGTGACGGTACTTAATGAAGAAAGTTTATATGAATGGCCGTATTAACGGACCCAAGAAAAGGAGAAGAGTTATGGATGCAAAAACTTTGATAGCTGAAGGAAAATCATACCTCGGGATCGAATTCGGATCCACAAGGATAAAGGGCGTCGTCATCGACGGTGACGGAAATGTCCTTGCCACCGGCGGACACGGATGGGAGAACCGTCTTGAGGACGGTATTTGGACATACACGCTCGACGATATATGGGGCGGTCTTCAGGACTGCTACAGTGATCTTTGCAGGGATATAAAAGACAAATACGGAGTTGTTCCTGCTTCATTCGCATCAATAGGTTTTTCGGCCATGATGCACGGATACCTTGCATTCGACAAAGACGGAAAGCTTCTCGTTCCTTTCAGAACATGGAGAAACACGATCACCGAAGAGTCCGCGGCAAAGCTTACAAAAGAATTCTCGTTCAACATCCCGCAGAGATGGAGCATAGCACATCTTTATCAGGCGATCCTGAACAAGGAAGAGCATGTTAAGGATATCGATTTTGTCACGACACTTGCGGGATATGTTCACTACATGATGACCGGACAGAAGGTTCTCGGAGTAGGTGACGCATCGGGTATGTTCCCGATCGATTCCGCGACTAAAGATTATGACAAGGCGATGATGGAGAAGTTTGACAAGCTCATCGCACCTTGCGGATTCTCCTGGAAACTTTCGGAAGTACTCCCGAAGTCGGTATCGGCGGGAGAGGATGCCGGTACTCTTACGGATGAGGGAGCAAAGCTCCTTGATGTATCGGGAAATCTCAAGGCTGGTATTCCCGTTTGTCCTCCGGAAGGCGATGCGGGAACAGGTATGGTCGCAACGAATTCGGTAGGTCTTCGTACAGGTAACACTTCGGCGGGAACGAGTGTGTTCGCAATGGTCGTTCTTGAGAAGGCTCTTTCAAAAGTATATGAGCAGATTGATATGGTCACGACTCCCGACGGAGCAGCCGTTGCTATGGTTCACTGCAACAACTGCACGAGCGATATAAACGCATGGGTAGATCTCTTTAAACAGTTCGGCGAGATGATGGGATACAGCATCGACATGAACGATCTGTTCACGAAGCTTTACAGCAAAGCTCTCGACGGTGATGCCGACTGCGGCGGACTTCTGTCATACAACTATATTTCGGGTGAGCCGGTCACCGGATTCGATAAGGGAGCTCCGCTTTTCGTAAGGACCGCAGATTCGAAGTTCACACTCGGAAACGTTATGAGAATGCATCTGTATTCCGCACTTGCCGCATTAAAGTCGGGTCTTGATATACTGACGGGTGAAGAGGGTGTCAAGGTTGACAAGATGTACGGTCATGGCGGATACTTTAAGACAAAGGGCGTAGGCCAGAAGATCGCGGCCGCTGCAATCCATGCGCCGGTATCGGTCATGGAGACGGCTGGAGAAGGCGGTCCCTGGGGTATGGCCATACTTGCATCGTTTGCCGACGGAAGGAATCCCGGAGAAAATCTCGAAGATTTCCTTAACCGCAAGATATTCGCCGGTGCAAAGGGAAGCACGGTTGATCCCGATCCGGCCGAAGAGAAGGGCTTTGATGAGTTCATGAAGACATATATGGACGGACTTAAGATAGAACGTGCTGCAGTGGAGGTGCTGTTATAATGCTTGAGGAACTGAAGAAGAGAGTATACGAAGCGAACATGCTTCTTCCGAAGTACGGCCTCGTTACTTTTACATGGGGAAACGTTTCGGAGATAGACAGGAAGACGGGACTGTTTGCGATCAAACCGAGCGGAGTCGATTACGACAAGCTTACTCCCGATGACATGGTCATAATGGATCTTGACGGAAACAAAGTCGAGGGAGACTACAAACCTTCGAGCGACACACCGACTCATCTGGAACTTTACAAGGCTTTTCCCGAGATAGGCGGAATAGTTCACACTCATTCGTCGTATGCAACGAGCTGGGCCCAGGCCGGAAGGAGTATACCCTGTTACGGAACGACCCATGCCGATTACATTTACGGTGAAGTTCCGTGCCTTCGATGCCTTACAAAAGAAGAGATAGACGAGGCGTACGAGACGAATACGGGCCTACTTATCATCAATGAGTTCAAGAGGATGAACAAGGACGTTACGGCGGTTCCGTGTGTGCTCTGCAAGAATCACGGTCCGTTCGCATGGGGTAAGGACGCGCATGAGGCGGTTCACAATGCCGTCGTTCTTGAAGAGGTTGCCAAGATGGCGATGAGGGCCGAGGCGATCGAACCCAACGTCAAACCCGCACCGCAGGAACTTCAGGATAAACACTATTACAGGAAGCACGGTGCAAACGCATATTACGGACAGTAAGAGGTCGGAGGTATCTTATGTTTGACCAGAGCGCAGCCATGTTTGACGGCTACAGGACCAAGCTCAAGAAGATCAAGAAGAAGACATACGAAGAAAGATTCGACCTGTTCCTTGACGGGAACAGGCCGGTCTTTGACGATATGTTACAGTACATAAAAGGCAGAGAGGATGCGTCCGTCGCCGCAGACGAGGTGGCGAACATCTTTGCCGAGAATGTTTTTGCCGAATATGCGAGCGGCGGAAAACTTCCGGGAAGTGTCAGGACGGACCTGTCGCTCTTTATGATCTATTTCGTCTTCCCGTCGATACTTCGGATCGGAGACGCCAATTCAAGGCTTCTGTGTGATGCGATAAGGGACGAATGGAGAAGACGAACGGACAATCCGACATTCGACTACACGACATACGAGGATCTTCATGGATCGTTTCAGGAAAAGCTTTTCGGACTGTTTTAGTCTTATCGTCATAGCAGCGGTCATCCTCTGCTTCATACTTATGAAAGATACGGGAACAACTGCGGCTCTTTGCTGGCTTGCAGTTGTTTTTGCGATTTCGTTTTTTATGCGCCCGTTCATGCCGGTAAGAAACCTTTCGTTTCCCGACGCCGGATTTGCACTGACATTCGGTGCGGGGCTTTTTTTGTGCTTTTATCTTTCCTGGACCGTCTCGGCTCTGACGGATCTGGAGTTTTCGGATGTTTCGATGTACGGCTCGCTTGTGATTTTCGCGGCAGCGGGTTATGTACTCAGAAGGTTTGTCCAAAAGAAAGAGTATATAAGTGTGCCGGAACTTCAGAAGATGCTGCGGGGGTTTGCCGCATTCTCCGTCATTTTTCTCGCCTTTTTCTGGGTGATCGGGTTCAATCCCGTTGTCGATCCAGGTACGGAAAACTACATGGACTTCGGGTTCATGCAGACGATATACAGGCAGAAGAGTGCGTTCCCGATCGATCCGTGGTTTTCGGGAACGAGACTTAACTATTATTATCTCGGACAGGCGGCGTCGGTCTATATGACAAGGCTTGCACATACGACTCCGGAGTTCGGGTACAACATGATGCTTGCGACTTTTACCGGCATGGTGTTCATGATGGTGTTTGAACTTGTGTCGGGAATCGCCGGGGCACTTTTCGCGGACGGTCCGAAGAAGAGAAGAAGCACGGTACTCGGAGGGATACTCGGCGGTTGCGTTGCGGCTTTCGGGGCTAACCCGCACTGGCTTTTGTACGGTATTGCAGCTCCCGTTCTGGGGCGCCTTATGGGAAGCGGAGAATTCGGATACTGGTTCCCGGACGGTACCGTTTATATAAACGAACAGTTCGGCGACCCCGACAACGGCAAAAACGAATTCCCTGCGTATTCCGTTATACTGGGTGATCTTCACGCGCATGTGATAAATGTGATATTCGTGCTGCCGCTTCTTGCGATCCTATTTGATCTATGCATGAGCGAGCGCGACGAGGAGGACAGAAAAGGGGTCATACAAAGGCTCGTTCTGATCTCGATGCTTCTTGCATATTACAAAGGCGCAAACTACTGGGATTTCGCGATCTATTTCGTGATAACCGGTGCCGTGATCGTGTTCTCGGATATAAAAAGGCGGGGATTTTCCGCTTCCGTTGCGGTCGGCATCATCACCAAAGCCTGTCTCGTTATCGCCGTTTCGATAATCGCCATTCTTCCCTTTACACTCAATTTCGTTAAGATGGAATCGGGAGTCGCATTCTGCGAAAATCACACCCCGGTTGCAAAACTCTTTGTGCTGTGGTTTATTCCGGTCGCGGTTTCGCTTTTGCTTATACTGTGGATGTACAACGCCGATGCAAAAGATACCGTGCCAAACAAACCGGGAAGGAGTGCGCTTCTTGCGTTTATACTGTGTACGATCGGACTCGTGATCACGCCGGAGGTTGTATATGTCAAAGATATATACGGCGCAAGTAACCTTCGTTTCAATACGATGTTCAAGCTGACTTATCAGGCGTTCATACTGTTTGCGATCATAATCGGGATCGCGTTTGGCGCTGCCGTCATAAGATCATATAAGGCGGTGGTGGCGGCATTTGTCATAGTTACCGCTTTGGATATAAGCTATACACCCTTCGCATGCGGACAGTGGTTCGGCGACTGGTGGGACAGCGATAAAAGATCGGGTATATCATCGCTTGCCGGACTTTACGGGGACGAAAATTACGGATTTGAGATGGAAGCTTATGACTTTTTAAAAGAGGATGACAGGCGCGTTCTAAACATTGTTGAGATGTGCGGTGACAGTTACCGGCACGAAAGTTCACTGTCCGTGTATTCGGGAGCGTGTACCCCCGTCGGCTGGTTCGTTCATGAATGGATGTGGCATAACGATCCGGATCCGGTACGCGAGCGTGCGGATGAAGTGTCGTATTTCTACCGGTGCGGTGATGAAGCATACTGCAGGGATTTTATCGAACGATACGACATTGATTATATATTCGTCGGCCCGGGGGAAGTGTGCAAATATGCCGTTAACAGGAACGGTTTCTGGGATCTGGGCGATGTTGTACTCGACAGTATTTGGAAGGATTGCGAACTGTCACTTATAAAAGTGGACAGAACGCGATAATGCGTGTAGAATACATGTTATCTGGGTACTTTCTTTCCGGGAGGATATATGAAGAGGTGTTACACGGCACAGGCCGAGGATAAGGTGGGAACAAACGCCTATCCGAAGATCCTGGAGCAGCTTAAGGAGAACGGTGAGCTCATCTCACCGGTTCTTGTTATCTTTTCATCCGATAATGCCAATTTCGGATGGTATTCCCGTATGTTGTCCAATTCATTTCCGGATGCGACCGTAATAGGTATGACAACGGATGTCTTTATTTCGAAGAGCGGCGTGGGAAGAGCAGGACTGAGCGTTCTTGCCGTCACGTCGGGTCTTAGCGTATCGTCAGGTGTTTTATTCGAGGTCAGCAGATTCCCGAAACGCTCTGCGGATTCCATAACAACGGCTCTTGAGAAGATCGAAAAAGAGAATACGGTATGTCTTGAGTTCAACGCTTCGGTCGGTAACTGCGAAGAACTGGTGATGGATACGTTTCACGAGGTCATGAAGGATAACGATATTCCTTTGTGCGGGGGAACCGCTGCAACGGCGGTCAATCCCGAAAAACCTTCATCCGTTTCTCTTAACGGGATTCTGTATATGGACGCCTGCGTGTTTGTGTTCATTCATAACGAGGAGGGCAGGATCGGCATAGTCAAGGAGAACATGTTCAAACCGACAAAGCATTTCTTTACGGCGACGGACGTTGACTGTGACGCAAGAAAGGTATACGAATTCGATCATAAGAGTGCGACGGGTGTTGTAGCATCCGCAATGCAGATACCCGAGGATGAGCTTGGAGCCAATTCTTTCTTCCACCCGGTTGGAAGGGTAGAGAACGATGATGTTAACATCATTGCGGTCAAGGAACTGTTCCCCGACGGCAGTATGAGCTTCTTCTCGAGAATATACAATCAGACGCGTGTTGTACTTCTCGATCCTATAGATCCGATCGAGGATGTTTGGAAGGAAACATCGCACTCCGTCCACGAACTGATACCGAATCCGGCGTTCGCGTTCGTATTCAACTGCTTCTCGAGGACAAGGTATTTTACCGAGACAGGCATGCTGAACGATTTCACCGAGTTTCTCGGAAAAGAATACGGTGATTACATAGGAGTGTCGGGACACGGAGAACAGTATATGTACAGGCACTTAAATCAGACGATGATCATACTTGCGTTTGAATGATCCTAAGAGGGATATTGAGTTGAGAAGATACAATGACGGAATGATAATTACGAATGACAGATGTGTGGCGTGCAACCATTGCGTGCATGTCTGTCCCGCCGTGGGCGCGAACGTATCATCCAATGAAGATAACAGGATAAGTATTGATGTTTCCGACAAGAACTGCATTCACTGCGGTGCATGTGTTCGCGAATGTATTCACAGGGCAAGGGAATACAACGACAGCCTTGAGGACCTCCTTCTGGACCTAAAGAAGGGAATGCAGGTATCGGTCATTGTCGATCCGACATTTATGGTCGCATACGGAAGAGAGTTCTCGTCGCATGTATTCGGATATCTCAAATCCATAGGTATAAAAGGTGTATATGACGGATCCATCGGAGGAGACATCAGCCTGTTCTGTCAT
>JAEEJD010000047.1 GCA_016281675.1 Lachnospiraceae bacterium | reverse complement strand
GAATATGTTACCGATGAAGAATACAAAGGGGAACTGTCTGCTGACGGAAAAACCATGACGATCACAACGGCTCTTTCTGAATTCGTGAACAGCCCGAAGCCTTCCTATCCGAAGCAGACATATGTTATAACGGTGGCAGATTCGTGCAAATGTATCGAATACCAGGAGGATGTAACTACGAGTTCGTTTTTTGACAAAATGGATCTTATCAAAGATTTTCTGAAGGGACAGAGTGGCCTTCCGATCACCTTGAAGTTTAAAAACAATGAACTTGTAGAGATCATGTTTTCTTCATAAACGATACAGGTAATAATGACAAAAAAAGGAGCACTGTTATGTTCAAAAGATCAACTTCCGTATTGTTACTGTCTTTAATAATATGTTTTTTTACATCAGCGTGTTCTGTTGCTGTAACGGATGATGTAATAAAGACATCTCCTGAGGTGGATGCTGAGATAATCTCTGATACGGAAGTGATCTTTGAAGAGACAGATATTCCGGAGTCGGAGTGGCAGCTTGACGTTTCATTCCCCGATTGGAGGGGTGATATCAGTTCGACATATCCGATCAATAACTGCGTTGGTTTTTACGGATACAGCGGACAGGGCCGGATATATCTGGAATGTGATGAGGATGTTTCGGGCTTTGATCTGTTCGTAAACGGAAAGAAGATAAATGCCCAAGGTGTCTCTTCCGGAAAATCTTATATGGCGGATGTATCAGGTGTTACGGTAAACGGTATCAATACCGTACAGGTAAGTGCTCTTGAGAACGGAAAAGTCAGGGTATGTATACCTTATCCTATTGTTATTCCGGGAACTCCTGATGAAGTCGGTATAGATGAAGGAGCTTTTGAACTTATCGACAGGATCATATCCGCTGATATAGAGCACGGTTTTTCTTCTGCGCAACTGGCGGTCATAAAGGACGGAAGACTGGTATATGAAAATTCATGGGGTAATGTAAAGACTTATGATGAAAACAAAGATCCGACAGAAGGTGCTCCGGTAACTGCCGGCACCATGTATGACCTGGCTTCCAATACCAAAATGTACAGTGTAAATTATGCGCTGCAGTATCTTATGACAAAAGGAGAGATCGATCTTGGCAGCAGGGTAGTGGATATCATGGGAAGTTCTTTTGCCGATGATACGATAAAGATCGATTATGAGGGATATGATGCGGTATCTCTTGATACAAATAAGAAATGGAAAGAAGAACTGACGATACGGGATCTTTTAAGACACCAGGGCGGTTTTCCTCCGGGACCTCATTATTATAATGACAGGTATGATCATGCCACACAGGATTTCGATTCCGATAAAGGGAACGTGATATATGTCGGAACAGCCGGTGATGATAAGACAAGGCAAGACACATGGAAGGCCCTGTGCCAAACACCGCTCATGTATGAACCCGGAAGCAATACGGTCTATTCCGATGTTGATTACATGATCCTGTGCTACTGCATAGAGAAGATAACCGGAAAGGGACTTGATGAATACCTCTCGGAAGTATTCTTTGATCCGATGGAGCTTAAGCATATAACCTATGATCCACTGGAGAACGGTTTTTTGGCAGATGACTGTGCAGCTACCGAGCTTATGGGAAACACAAGGGATGGAAGGCTCCATTATTCGGGGATCCGCAAGAACACACTTCAGGGTGAAGTACATGATCCGAACGCATATTACTGTATGGCAGGTGTGTCGGGACATGCCGGTCTTTTCAGCAGTGCTACGGATCTTGCAAAGCTTGGATCTGTCATGCTGACGGGAGGCTATGGCGATAAGAAGTATTTTTCACGGGATGTTATAGATCTGTTCACGGCACCCAAGAGCGAAGCATATCCCAACTTCGGTCTGGGATGGTGGAGAGAGGCTGATCACAGGAGAGACTGGTACTTCGGTTCCATAACGGATTCCGATGCATTCGGACATCAGGGATTTTCAGGTACTTTGTCCGTGATAGATCCGGATAATGATCTTGTGGTCGTTCTTCTTACGAACAAGATACATACACCGATGATGGAAAATGATGAAACGCTTGGCAAGTGGTACGGCAACTTCTATACGACGGCATCTCTCGGGTTTGCGCCGCAGATCATCAAAATGGGAATGACGGAAGCTGCTGATGAGAGCGTATGGAGCGCGTTGGTATCCGATATGGCGGCCGATGCAAAAAGACAGCTTGATAATGAAGGCATAACGGATGAGGATCACCCGCGGATGAAAGCTTACAAGGCATTGCTGTCTGTCTCGGATCTATACAGGGATAGTGATTAAAACGGGGAAATATATGTGTGGTATTTTTCCGACAGATACGTATATATAAAAATAAGGCATTTATAAAGGAGGATCAGATATGATGGAAAACAGGCTGGATGATAATGCGCTGGATAAAGTCTCCGGAGGTGCAGGGAACAATCCGGATCTTAGCGGATATAAGGGGTCATGGGGAAGGTTTGTGGATGAAGTTCTTGGCGGAGAAGATCCCGTGCCTCCCGGATTGTGGGGCTCTGAATACGATCCGTACAGGAAGATACGGGAATAATCATAAAGTTCAAGGATTTTATAAGGAGACATATTTTATATCAACGTCGGAAGAAAAAACGGATACAGCAAAAACCGATAACAGGACAGCTGCTGCAACATCAGGGGAATGATGATATCACGATGATGACCGTATCGTGGCGGGGAGAGAGCAGATAATCGAAAAAAGGTATAAACTTTTTATAAAGTCTATCCGATATATATCATACGAATAGGTGTGGTCTCGAATGGAGTCGGGATCCGTAAACGGAAAACCGTTCCCTATACTTCAAGGAAGAAGGTGTATTTACAGTGACAAGTTCTATCTATGGTGTTGCCGGCAGTCAGTCGGCCGCGTCCGCGTATTTAGCGCAACAGTCAGCCAAAAAGGACAAAACGAATAAAACCGCGTCATCGGTTGAGACCAAGTCATGGAAAAGTGTTTCACCCGAGAGTTCCCTTGTGCCCACTACCAAAGCCGGATACGGCACTGTCGTAGGCAACGTCAATCTGTCCGACAAGGCTAAGGAATACTATGCGAAGCTTAAGGAGAAGTTCGGCAACGTTGATTTTGTTCTTGTGAGTAAGGACATGAAAGAGCAGGTTGAGGCCAATGCGAGCCGCTATGGCAGTTCAGCCAAACCGATCGTTCTGATCGATGACGAGAAGATTGAGAAGATGGCCAACGACCCTGCTTATGCAAAGAAATACGAAGGAATAATCGAGTCATCCCTCTCCAAGCTGGAAGCTGCCAGAAACACTCTTGCGGCAAGCGGAGCAACGATCAAAAACTTCGGAATGTCGGTCGGAGAGGACGGCAAGACGTCATTCTTCGCAGTGCTTGAAAAAGCAAGCGATGCGGCAAATAAGATACGTGAGAAGAATATAGCCAAACATAAAGCCGAAAAGGCAGAGGAAAAGAAGAAAGCCGAGAAGGAGAAGGAAAAAGAACGTCTTGAAGAGATAGCTGAAGACGATAAGGAATATATCGAATTCAGGTCGGAATCTCTGGAAGATCTCATAGACAACGTTTCGAAATATGCGTTTGAAAGCTCGGCAATCTCATTGGAGGCGCAGGAAGGTCTGGGACAGTCAATAGACTTCAAGGGGTGATCGGTATGACAGGGATAGGTATAGGTGCTTCACTTATCGGATCATATACGGCCGCAAAGACCGCATATGTGCCCAAAAACGTCAAACAGGTCGTGGCTGGTTTTGCTTCAAAGGATGAGAACGATAAGCAAAAGGCCGATGTTTCCAATATGAAACGGGCGCTTCGCCGGGGTTGTGAAAACCTTGCCAAAGAAACGAACGTATCTGTCATTGACAATATGCAGATGTATTCCAGGGCGCTCAAAAAACAGCGTGAGAGCTCAAAGAATACTGAACTTGCGAAGAAGAAGGTCAAATACAGCTTTAAGAGGATCTCTTCGAAAATCATAAGCAGTAAAACTTCGACGGCGGCCAGAGAAGCCGTTTCGCAGGCAAGGCGCGAGATCCAGAAGCTCAAGGCCGCAAGAAGGACCGGCAAATATGATGAGGAAGAGCTCGAGGCTGCGATCGACCACGCCAAATCCATGGAGCGGATCGCACGCAAAAAAGCGAGACATCTCGAGGAAGAGGAGATGGCAAAGAGATGTTCATCGGAAGAGGGATCATCCGCGGCAGGAGCAGTCAGTGATGACGATATCGGTGATAAGAACGATCCGGTAGAAGAAGAGATCAAAAAGCTTCGAGAGGAGCTTCGCGGTATTTCGGATAAAGCGGATAACGGGGAATATATCGAATCGGAAGAGATAACGAACGAGATGATAAGCGAGATCACCGACAGTATGGAAGAGGTGCTCGATTCCATTGAGGAACTCGGAGATCTGATGGATGAACTTTTGGAAAATCCCGTAGATATGGATCCGGAGGATATCAAAGCGATGACGATAAAACACCGGAACAAGGAGATGAAAGAGATAACAAAGGCGGATGCAGACTACTTAAAAGCAATGTTTGAGCATTACGAAAATATCAAGGCAGAAGGATCAATGTCGACTTCTTCGATAGATGTTGCGTTGTAGTATTTCAATCCCCGTCCGATAAGGCCCGAGAGGTTTACCTCCCGGGTCTTATTATATGTTGATATAGTCCCCACAAATTTTATATAATATAGAATATATGTTCGGAGGTTTGACATGTCTAAACATTATGATTATCTGATCGTCGGAGCGGGACTGTACGGTGCGATTTTCGCGCACGAGATGACGTGCGCGGGAAAGACGTGCCTTGTTATCGACAGACGAAACCATATAGGCGGAAATGTATATACCGAAAATGTGGAAGGGATCAATGTTCACAGATACGGTGCGCACATATTCCATACGAGTGATAAGAAGGTTTGGGATTATATGAACTCCTTTGCCGAGTTCAACAGGTACACCAATTCACCGATAGCAAGATACAAGGATGAACTTTACAATCTGCCTTTTAATATGAACACGTTCCATCAGCTTTGGGGTGTTACGACTCCCGAGGAGGCAAAGGCCGAGATCGACAGGCAGAAGAAGGAAGCAGCACTTCCCGAAGGGACTGAGCCGAAGAACATGGCGGAGGCTGCGATACAGCTTGTCGGAAAGGATATATTCGAGAAGCTTGTAAAAGGTTATACGGCAAAGCAGTGGGGAAGACCCGCTGAAGAACTTCCTCCGTTTATAATAAAGAGACTTCCGGTGAGGTTCACATACGATAACAATTATTTCAACGACAGCTTCCAGGGTATTCCGATCGGCGGATACACGAAGATCATAGAGAAGATGCTTGAAGGCTCCGACGTAAAGCTTTCGGTAGATCTGTTCGATTCAAGGGATGAGTATGAGGCGATGGCGGACAAAACGGTGTTTACGGGAATGATCGACGAATACTACGGTTACCGTTTCGGAGAACTTGAATACAGAAGTTTGCGTTTCGACGAGAAGGTGGTAGATACCGATAATTTCCAGGGTAATGCGGTGGTAAACTATACCGAATACGAGGTTCCCTATACGAGGATAATAGAGCACAAACATTTTGAGTTCGCAAAATCGGACAAGAGCGTTATCACATACGAATATCCCGCGGCGTGGAAAAAAGGCGACGAGCCTTATTATCCGATGAACGACGATAGGAATAACGCGCTTTATGCAAAGTACAAGGAACTTGCCGACAAAGAAGAGCGCGTGATATTCGGGGGACGCCTCGGAAGATACAGATATTATGACATGCATCAGGTTGTTGCATGTGCGCTTGAGGATTCCGACAGAGAGTTAAAAGGTTGATATATGTCATTTGTTCATCTTCACACCCACACGGAGTATTCGCTCCTTGACGGGTCCAACAAGATAAAAGAATATGTCAGACAAGTTAAGACGCTTGGAATGAACGCCGCGGCTATAACCGATCACGGCGTTATGTACGGCGTTATTGATTTTTACCGTGAGGCTATCAAAGAAGGGATCAAACCGATCATCGGATGTGAGGTGTATGTTGCACCGAATTCCCGATTTGACAGGGAGCTTACGGGCGGTGAGGACAGATATTATCACCTGATCCTGCTCGCCGAGAACAACACAGGATACCACAATCTGATGAAAATTGTGAGTGCGGGTTTTACCGAAGGATACTATTACAAACCCCGTGTGGATATGGATATACTGCGGCAATATCACGAGGGTATCATAGCCGCTTCGGCATGCCTTGCCGGTGAGGTCGCAAGGTACATACAGAAGAACATGTATGAAGAAGCCAAGGAGGCTGCGGCAAAGTATCTTGATTGTTTCGGTCGCGGGAATTATTTCCTTGAGCTGCAGGACCATGGCATCGCCGATCAGATAATGGTCAATCAGGCGCTTCTGCGGATCAGTAAGGAACTTGACATACCTCTGATCGCGACGAACGACGTTCACTATACATATGCGGAAGACGCCGCGTCGCATGACCTGCTCCTTTGCATCCAGACAGGCAAGAAAGTCAGCGACGAGGACAGGATGCGTTATGAGGGCGGACAGTTTTACGTCAAATCAGAGGAAGAGATGCAAAAACTCTTTCCGTATGCTCCCGAGGCGCTTGAGAACACGCAGAAGATCGCCGATCGGTGCAACGTTGAGATAGAGTTTGGAAAATCACGACTGCCGCATTTTGAGGTTCCGGAAGGATATGATCCGTGGACTTATCTTCAGAAG
>JAEEJD010000046.1 GCA_016281675.1 Lachnospiraceae bacterium | reverse complement strand
TATATCCCGAGTGCCTATGTTGTGGTTCCGATCGATGCACCGGATTCGGGAAAAGAGATTACTGTTCATTTAACGGTCAAGGCTAAGGGAAGCGTTAATGCGATCACGATCGGTCACGGTAACAACGGATGGTTTAAGGTTATTCGCGAGGGCCTTCCTGTAAGCATTATCGCTCTTGCAGCTTTTGTGAGCGGTATTCTGATCTCGCTTGCGGCCGTGCTTCTCGGAAGAAGATACAGAACAAAAGCTGCGGCGTATCTCGGAATCCTCGTGATGGATGTGACGATGTGGTTGTTCTCAGAGTCGGTTATGCGTCAGCTGATCTTTTCAAGACCTTCCCTGTCACAGTATTTTTCGTATATAACACTCGAACTGATCGGACCTCTTGCATGCATGTATTTCGATGAGGTTCAGCACAGGATATATCATAAACGGTATCTTGCGACAGAAACTATATGCCTGTTCCAGATAGTACTGAATATTATACTGGCGATGACGCATCTTGCCGACTTCTATGTTACGCTTCCCATATGTCATGTGCTTGAGGCGATATGTGCGATAGTCATCATTGCATGCATAATCAACGATATCAGAACCGGACGTGTACGTTCATACTATATCAATATGACGGGCGGAGTAGTCTTTATTGTTTTCGGCCTGTTTGAACTGTCGCGTTTCTATTTTGCCGAGTTTGTTATCTTCGGAGCTTATGTCTGTATCGGATTGATAGGACTTATGATCGCAACGGTCCTGCAGACGATACATGATGTGTTTGAAGAATTCAGAGCGCACGAGAGACAGCGTACCGAGATGATGAACAACACGATCGAGACTATTGCCGGTGCCATCGATGCGAGAGATGAGTATACGGGCGGACATTCCGAACGCGTAGGTTTGTATGCACAGCTTTTGGCAAGGGAGATCGCTTCGGAATACGATCTTACGGAAGAAGACATACTTCGGATACACTATATCGGCCTCGTTCACGATATCGGTAAGATAGGTGTTGCCGACAGCGTACTTAACAAGGCCGGAAAGCTTACGGGCGAAGAATACAGCCTCATGAAGAGACATACCGAAATAGGATACGAACTGATGAGCTCGATGGGAAGTGAGATAGAAGGAGTTCTCGACGGCGTCAGATCTCATCACGAGAGATTTGACGGGACAGGATATCCCGATGCTCTCAAGGGCGAGGATATACCGCTCGTTGCAAGGATTCTCTGTATTGCGGACAGTTATGATGCGATGACGTCAAACCGTGTGTACAGAAAGAGACTGACAAATGATGAAGTTCAAAATGAACTTGACCGTTGTTCCGGATCACAGTTCGATCCGAGGCTCGTTCAGGCGTTTATAAAGCTTCTTGAGAGAGGTGGCATCAGGGAGAATACCGTTGAGGGAATGGCTGTAGATAATACGGGAAAAGTCACAAGATCCGCTCTTCTGGAGAGCCGCCTTCAAAGTGATCTTCTGGAGGGTGCCAAGATCGTACACCCGTCTCATATAAGGATGCTCTGCTATATCCTCAAACTGATGGAGAAAAAGGGAGAGGATTATCAGGTCGTCTTTGTGGGGCCTTCGGACGATACGATGACGGGAACCGAACTGTCATCATTTATCAAGAAGATTTCAAATACCGTATCTTCAAGAGTCGGCGGACATGACCTGACACTTCGCTATACAGACAGGCTGAGTATTGCAGCTCTATATAACAGGACAGCGGAAGAGGCGCAGGCATTTGCAGCGGATCTTGTCGAAAACTGTCCGGGCATATCCACCGAGATAATGTGATCCTTTTCAGATCCTCGAGTAAGTTTCCTCACAGTATTTGCAACGGTAAGTTTCGGTTTCGGGATCGGTCAGAACGAATATGTGATCGAGTTCCTGTTCGATACTCGTGATACAACGCGGGTTCTTACACTTAATAACGTTTTTGATCTCCTTGGGCAGATACAGACGTTTCTTCTCGACGATCTCGCCGTCCTTGATCACATTAACGGTGATCTTATGATCGATGAATCCGAGCACGTCAAGGTCGAGCATATCAATAGGGCATTCAACCTTCAGTATGTCTTTCTTGCCCATTTTCTCGCTCTTTGCGTTCATGATCATAGCCACAGTACAATCGAGTTCGTCAAGCTTAAGATCATGGTATATACGCAGGCTCTCGCCGGCAT
Organism: Lachnospiraceae bacterium; assembly: GCA_016281675.1. Next base: position 2,314 of record JAEEJD010000046.1, on the reverse strand, counting down.
TCATATGATCGAGAACAAATCCTTCTTCAATCTTTCCTACGTTTAACATATCTATCCTCCGTTGTCAGGTGTTCACACAAGTTCAAGAAGTGTGAGTATCAGTGCCATTCTGATGTACATTCCGTATTTAACCTGTTTAAAGTACATTGCACGTTCATCCTCGTCGACTTCGACGGATATCTCGTTTACTCTCGGAAGCGGATGAAGTACCATCATATCTTTCTTGGCCAGCGCCATCTTTTCCTTGTTGAGAATGTAGAAATCTTTGAGTCTTACGTAGTCTTCCTCGTTGAAGAATCTCTCACGCTGTACTCTCGTCATGTAGAGTATGTCGAGGTCCGGCATTACGTCATCAAGCTTTATGACTTCCTTGAAATTGATGTTGTTCTTTAGAAGAACGTCATCTCTTATGTAGTCCGGAATGCGAAGCTCGGGAGGTGAGATGAACACAAACGAAACGTTCTCATAGCGGCACAGAGCATTGATAAGAGAGTGCACAGTACGACCGAACTTGAGGTCGCCGCACAGACCTATCGTCATGTTTGAAAGACTTCCCTTGAGAGAGCGTATCGTCATCAGATCCGTCAGAGTCTGCGTCGGATGCTGGTGGCCTCCGTCACCTGCATTAATAACGGGGATCCATGATTTGCTTGCTGCGACCATCGGCGCACCTTCTTTCGGGTGTCTCATCGCGCAAATGTCAGCGTAGCTTGAGATGATCCTGATAGTATCGCTGACGCTTTCGCCTTTGGAGGCACTCGATGAATCCGCAGAAGCAAATCCGAGCACGCGTCCGCCGAGTCTCATCATCGCCGATTCAAATGAAAGGCGCGTTCTCGTGGACGGCTCATAGAAGCATGTGGCAAGGATACGTCCGTCGCATTTGTGTGCGTAAGCGGCGGGATCCGCCTGGATCTTTTCGGCAAGATCCATCAGTTGGTCAAGCTCTTCCACGGAAAAGTCCATGGGGCTCATTAGATGTCGCATAATTGTCCTCCCTTCAAAAAAAAGAGTTCCCAAACGGGAACTCTAAAAGATCATTTGTAAGAAAGAAGATCCGATACCGATTTCCTCTTCGGCATTTCGGGTTCTTCAGCGGGATGGCCGATACAGATTATATTGACGAGTTCCTGTTCCTCGGGAATCTCGAGGACACCCGGGAGAGTATCGTCAAATATACCCATGATAACGGTTCCGAGTCCGTATTCGTGAGCCGCCAGACAGAACGTCTGAGAAGCGATGCCTGCATCGAACATCTGCCATGTGTCTTTACGTGATGTTGTATATGAACCGTCTCTTTCGAAACCGCAACGGCCTTTGACAACGCATACGGCGATCAGCATGGGAGCCGAATCCATCGTTCCGGCATTGTATGTGAATCCGGTTGTGCAATCTTTGGCGATCTTTGCCTTTAGTGCGGGATCCTCGATCGCGATGTATCTGACGATCTGCGTGTTCTTCCAGGAAGGAGACCACGAAGCGGCCTCGACGATCTTCTCAAGAGTTGCGTGATCGACGGGCTCGTCGGTGAACTTGCGGATACTTCTTCTTGTGCGGATATTCTCAAGTGTTTCCATGTTATTTCCTTTCTTTAGAAGCTCGGTCGGACGTACGAATTTCCAACACTACTTTCCAATTTTATTTATAGTAACTTAAATTGAGGTGATTTGCAACGATAATTGCAATACCTCAGCAGGCGCGTTATAATTGCCGTAGTTTGAAGGAGGAGCGCATTATGGCTGAAAACAAGACTGTTATCGACGAGGCAAGGGAGGAGATCAAAGAGCCCGAACTTCGTTATCAGGATGAGGTACCCGTGTTCACTGAGAGAAAGCGTTGGCTGTTTCTCGGTCTTCCGTGGACATTCACGAAATATTTATTAAAGGATGAGATCCTGACCGTGCAGAAGGGATTTTTCAACACGATCATCAACGATTGTTATATGTACAAGATCGTTGACGTCCAGCTCGAAAAATCACTGTTAGAGAAAATGCTCGGCCTCGGAACAGTCGTATGTTACACATCTGATACGACCGATAAGGTGCTTAGGATCTCACACGTCAGAAAATCAGAACAGATCAAGAACTTCATTCTCGAGAAATCCGAGAAGATGCGTATGAAGCGCAGGACGCTCACAACGATGAGCCTCAACTCGGATGCGGATGCGATCGATGACATCGGATGAGATGTTTGATCACGCAAAAGCGTGCGCATATATCGAAGAGTCCGCAAAGCTCGGAAGCAGACCGGGTCTTGATCGCATAAGAAGACTGTGTGCGATACTCGGCAATCCGCAGGATGATCTCCGGTTCAT
>JAEEJD010000045.1 GCA_016281675.1 Lachnospiraceae bacterium | reverse complement strand
GAAATGCTTTACAGGGCTGTCGGAATAAAGCAGTTCTATGTCACAAAGGATCCGTTCGAGGAAAACGAACGAATGATCCTTAATTTCGGTCACACGATAGGGCACGCGCTTGAGAAGTTCTTTGATTTTAAATATTTTCACGGAGAGTGCGTTGCGCTCGGTTCTGTTGCCGCCGCATACATTTCATATAAAAGATCCATGCTGTCAAAGGAAGAATTTTATGAGATAAGGGATATGTTCGTACCGTTTGAACTTCCGATCTCGCTTGACCCGTTTGACAAAGATAAGGTGTTTTCCAATATAGGTCACGACAAGAAGAACACAGACTCGGGACTTAAGTTCATATTATTGAAAAAGATAGGAAAAGGAGTTATCGTCTCAGATGTTTCGAAAGACGAGATCATGGAAGCCATCGGCAGCCTGATAGTGGAATGGGATTAGAATGAACGGACGTTTCAAAAGGATAACAATCGATATTTTATTATTTACGGTTCTTCTTGCGGCCGACCGTGTATCAAAGATCTGGGCGGTTGCCAAACTTAAGGATAACGCACCTGTTCCGATCATCAAAAATGTTCTGGAACTGTATTATCTTCCGAACGGTAATACAGGAGCGGCTTTCGGAATACTCTCGGGTCACAGGATCCTGTTTTTGGCGATAGCCGTTATAGTAGTACTTGTCATATCATATCTTGTATATAATATGCCCGCCGATCCCAAATACAAGACTGTAGAGATCCTTCTTGTCTTTATCGCTGCCGGCGGTGTCGGCAATATGATAGACAGAGTCATCCAGAATTATGTTGTTGATTTTATCTATATTTCATGCATTAATTTCCCGATCTTTAACGTTGCGGATATGTACGTTTCGGTATGCACCGTTATACTTGCGATAATACTTTTATTCCGGTTCGGCGAGTCAGATTACGAAGTGTTCGATAATGCATTTTGGGCACCTCTGCGGGACCGATTTTCCAAAAAGAACAGATAATGAAAGAATACACACTGATAGTAGAAGAGGACTATGAGAACGACAGGGTCGACAGGTATGTCAGAAGCGTACTTGCCGACTTTTCGCGTTCATATGTTCAAAAGCTCATAGAAAGCTCTGATCTGACCGTTAACGGATCGCAGGTAAAATCAAGTTACCGCGTCAAAACGGGGGACTGTATATATGTCAGAACATCGGAACTCATACCGGATATTCTTCCGCAGGACATTCCGCTTGATATTCTTTACGAAGACGATGATATTCTCATCATAAACAAGCCTAAAGGAATGGTGGTGCATCCGGCACCGGGGCACTATGACAATACGGTTGTCAATGCCGTCATGTACCATTGCCGCGACAATCTGTCGGGGATAAACGGTGTTATGCGGCCCGGAATAGTACACCGAATCGATAAGGATACAACCGGTTCCCTTGTAATATGCAAGAACGACATTGCGCATGAAAATGTTGCCGAGCAGCTTCGTGAACACACGATAAAGCGCGAATATATCGCAATAGTAACAGGCGTTATCAATGAAGATTCGGGAACGATCGACAAACCTATACGAAGATCATCGTCAAACAGACTGAAGATGGCCGTAGATCCTTCCGGAAAAAGAGCTGTCACGCACTATGAAGTTATTAAGCGCTCAGACAGATTCACACTCGTAAGATGCAGACTCGAAACCGGAAGAACACATCAGATAAGAGTTCATATGTCCTATATAGGCCATCCTGTCGCCGGAGATCCTCTTTACGGAACGGGAGCGAAGACCCCTGTGGATACGATGGGACAGGCACTTCACGCCGAGACTCTCGGCCTTGTTCACCCGCGTACAAATGCATATATTGAGACTAAAGCACCTGTTCCCGACTATTTTCGGAAGTTCCTCGAAACCTTCCAAAAAGTTTAGTAATTTATCACAATAATTATGGCTATTAAAAACATATTGTGGTAAAATATGACATTATATGCGGTAAGTATATAAAAAATACAAACGGAGGGTTACATATGAGCGACAACAACGAAGCTAAAAAAGGATCAAACCCGTATACGGGAACAGCAAACCTCAGTGATTATGAGATCACATCAATGCTTGAAAAAGTCAATGACGGAGATATGCAGGTAATCGCACGTCTTCTCGTTGCAATGAAGAAAGAAAACGAAGAAGCCCAGAAGCGTGTTAAGATTCAGAGTATCTTTTCTTTATGCGCATCCGTTCTTTGCCTCATTCTTCTGATCGTTATGCTTGTAACTGTCAAGAACTTCCTGCCTCAGGTTGAAGGCGCTGTTGCAAACGCAAACAATCTCATTGTTTCAGTAACAGACGAAGTTACCAAAGTATCACAGGTTGTTGACGATGCCACCGTGATCATCAATCAGGCAAGTGGCGCAATGACCGAAGCTTCTGCCGCTATCACGACAGCAAGTGCTACAATCGAAGAAGTTAACGGCATGATGGGCGAAGTTCAGTCCGTTGTAACAAACCTCGATAAGAGTACACAGGAACTTGCAGCTGTTGACCTTAACGGAATGCTCGATAATGTCAACTCACTTGTTGCAACAAGCGAGAAGAGCGTTAACGATACGGTTAAGAAGATCGATGATGTCGATCTCGATTCGCTCAACAAAGCGATAAAGGATCTTTCGACGATCATCTCACCTCTGGCAAAACTCTTTAAGAGATAAGATCTTAACAGTACCCCCGGCCAGGTGCCGGGGGTAAATAAGTATAAAGGAAGGTTAGTTTATGATTGGCTCCGATGCGATCGTAAAATGCCTGGAAAAAGAAGGGGTAACTACACTGTTCGGATATCCGGGAGTGGCGATTTGCCCCTTCTTTAACAGCATTCTGAACACAAAGATCGATTCAATACTTGTAAGAAGCGAACAAAACGCAGCTCATGCCGCAAGCGGGTACGCAAGAGTAACCGGTAAGGTCGGCGTATGCGTTGCGACAAGCGGCCCGGGAGCAACGAATCTGATAACGGGTATAGCTACCGCGTATGCGGATTCCATTCCGCTTGTATGCATAACCGGACAGGTAGATTCAAAACTTCTTGGAAGTGATGTGTTTCAGGAAGCAGATATTACAGGTGCAGCCGAAAGCTTTGTTAAATACAGTTATCTGATCAAAGATGTCGCCGATATTCCCCGTATCATGAAGGAAGCGTTTCACATAGCATCCACCGGAAGAAAAGGTCCCGTCCTTATTGATGTTCCGATAGATATACAGAACAAAACGATAACCGGGTTCAAATATCCCGATTCGGTCAATATGCGCACGTACAAACCAACGGTTAAGGGACACGCGGTACAGCTTCGTAAGGTCAATAAGGAACTTGAGCGTGCCGAAAGGCCTGTTATCTGCGCCGGTGGCGGAGTGATCCTTTCGGGAGCGCAGAAGGAGCTTCGTGATTTTTCGCACAGATACAATATTCCTGTTGTCTCAACAATGATGGGCATCAGCGCGATGGAAAGCGACGATCCGCTTTATTTCGGAATGATCGGTAACAACGGAAAACGTTGTGCGAATCTTGCAATGCAGGAATCCGATCTTCTCATCGTCATAGGGGCCAGGATCGCCGACAGGGCAGTATCTTCGCCGGATCTTGTAGCAAAGGATACCGTACTTATCCATATCGATGTCGATCCAGCCGAGATTGGCAAGAACGTCGGACCCACGATACCGATAGTCGGAGATATCAGGAATATCTTCAATGATCTTGCCAAAGAAACCGTATCGTGTGATTTTACCGGATGGTTGAAGAAACTTGATAAATACAGATCGGAAGAGAAGGGGAGAAAATCACCCCGCAAAAACTTCGTTGATCCCGCTAAGTTTGTTTCCGCAATTTCGAAAAAGCTTGATAAGAATGCGGTTTACGTTGCGGATGTAGGGCAGAATCAGATGTGGTCATGCATGTATTATCATGCCAAGTCCGGACGTTTCCTTACAAGCGGCGGAATGGGAACCATGGGTTATTCGATACCTGCGGCGATCGGTGCCAAAAAGGCGGATCCGAAACGTCAGGTTGTAGCCGTGTGCGGAGACGGTTCATTCCAAATGGCGATGAACGAACTTGCCACGATGATGCAGAACAACATTCCGATTAAGATTGTTGTGTTCAACAACGGATATCTCGGTCTCGTACGTGAATACCAGCACAATACGTATAACGCTTATTCTATGGTAGATCTCGGGAAACTCCCCGATCTCGGTAAGATTGCGGAAGCGTACGGGATTCCATACTATCTGATGAAGAACAATACCGGCATGGACGCTATGATCGACGAATTCCTGGGTAGTCCCGGTCCGGGTCTTATGGAATGTATTCTCGATCCGCAGGATGTTGTCAAATAGATTGTGACGTAAAGGATTAGTTATGAAAAGATTGTATTCGGTTCTTGTTGAGAACAGATCCGGTGTTCTTTCAAAAGTGAGCGGACTGTTCGCCAGAAGGTGTTTTAATATCGATTCACTTGCGGTCGGTGAGACGGATGATCCCGCTGTTTCGTGCATTACCATAGTAAGCTCGGGCGAGAAATCGACGCTCGAACAGATCGAAAAACAGCTGAATAAGAAGATCGATGTCATAAAGATCAAGACTTTTTCCGAAGAAGAAAGCGTCTCCCGCGAACTCATGCTGGTAAAAGTGAAATACACAAAGGCCAACAGGCGTGAGATCATGGAGATATGCGAGATCCTTGATGCACAGATCGTCGATATGTCCAAGAATCTGATGATGATACAGATATGCGATACTCCCGATAAAACGGCAACGCTTCTTAATATGTTAAAGGGTGTTGCGATAATAGAAGTTGCCAGAACCGGAACACTGGCTCTTCAAAAATGTTCGCTTTCCGATTAAGCTTTCATTGACAAGGAAAAATCAAAAAGCTACAATGGTTGGCGTGGCAAAAAGTAAGGAGTAATCAGAATATGATCAAAGTCATTCAGCTTATAGTAGATAACACTTCGGGTGTTCTTTCAAGGATATCGGGACTGTTCTCAAGACGCGGATATAATATAGAGAGTATTACCGCCGGAATTACGGCAGATCCCAGATATACCAGGATCACGATCGTAACAAGCGGTGATGAGAACATTCTCGAACAGATCGAGAAGCAGGTCGGAAAGCTCATTGATGTCAGAGATATAAGGGTTCTCGAGCCTGAAGATTCGGTATACAGAGAACTTGTACTTATAAAGGTTAAGGTCGGTGAGGAAAAACGTCAGTCGCTTGTGACTGTTTGCGGAGTGTTCAGATCCAACATAATCGATATTACGAAAGACTCCATGATAATCGAACTCACCGGTGACCAACCCAAAGTAAACGCATTCATAGAAATGCTCAGCGATTACGAGATACTTGAGATCGCAAGAACCGGTATTGCGGGACTTCGTCGAGGAAGCGACGGTGTTGTGACTTTTAACGATAGTACGGTTTAGAATAAATCAATATACCAGGAGGACATGTAATGCAAAGGATTTTTTATCAGGAAGACTGTAATCTGTCAATGCTCGAAGGAAAGACAATTGCCGTGATCGGTTACGGCAGCCAGGGACACGCTCATGCTCTTAATGCAAAAGAGAGCGGATGCAATGTCATTATCGGACTTTACGAAGGTTCCAAGAGCTGGAAGAGAGCCGAAGAGCAGGGATTTAAGGTTTATACCGCTGCCGAAGCGGCAAAGAAGGCCGACATCATAATGATCCTGATCAACGATGAACTTCAGGCGGATATGTATAAAAAGGATATCGAGCCCAACCTTGAGGCAGGTAATATGCTCATGTTCGCTCACGGTTTCAATATTCATTTCGGATGCATCAAGCCTCCCAAGGATATCGACGTTACGATGGTCGCACCCAAAGGCCCCGGCCATACCGTAAGAAGTGAATACCAGGCAGGTAAGGGTGTTCCTTGTCTTGTTGCCGTTGAGCAGGATGCAACAGGCAAAGCTCTTGATATGGCGCTTGCATATTCACTTGCCATCGGCGGAGCAAGAGCCGGCGTTCTTGAGACAACATTCCGTACAGAGACCGAAACAGACCTTTTCGGTGAGCAGGCAGTCCTTTGCGGTGGTGTGTGCGCACTTATGCAGGCAGGTTTCGAGACTTTGGTTGAAGCAGGATACGATGAGAGGAACGCATATTTCGAGTGTATCCATGAGATGAAGCTTATCGTTGACCTTATTTATCAGTCGGGATTTGCCGGAATGAGATATTCCATTTCAAACACCGCAGAATACGGCGATTACGTAACAGGTCCCAAGATCATAACGGACGAGACAAGAAAAGCAATGAAGAAGATCCTTTCCGACATTCAGGATGGTACATTCGCAAAGGAATTCCTTCTCGATATGTCTCCCGCAGGAAGAAAGGTACACTTCAACGCTATGAGAAAGCTTGCAGCGGAGCATCCTTCCGAGAAGGTCGGCGAGGAAGTTCGTAAGCTTTACTCCTGGAATAACGAAGACGACAAGCTCATCAACAACTGATGACCGTTTCGTAAATTATGGAATAAAGGGCTTTCGATACAACATTTCGAAGGCCCTTTTTTTGTATCATGCCTTGTGAATTGAGCCGTTAGGGATTAAAATATTCTCAGATACGTTGTTTTTTAGATAACGGAGGATACATATTGAGATCGATAATCACGATAGGAAGACAATTCGGAACGG
>JAEEJD010000044.1 GCA_016281675.1 Lachnospiraceae bacterium | reverse complement strand
TTGAAACATATTGTGATGATACTGAATCTTATACTCATACGATACTATCTCACAAACATATAATAAAGGCGCGCAAAGGGCTTGAGCGTATGTGTGCGTATGAGTCTGACAAACAGCCACACTCCCGCACGGTGCCGAATCTGCAGTGCCTTCTCTTTAAATATCCCGATCCTCGGGTTCTTGTAATAGAGCGGAAGTTTTTCCGGAATGACACGCTGCGCAAAATCACACAGCTCGCTCACAAGCGCACCGTCATACTTGCATCCTCTGTACTTTCTGAGAGCATTCTGCATATGCTCGCGGTTGCCGAGGAAAATGAAGTATGTCAGAAAGCTCAATACCGTAAACTCAAACACATGGATATCGTTGATCTCATCCTTGTGAGCGTTCATGTAAGTGAGCGCTTCCTCTATCGCATCGTAAGGAACTTTGTCGCTTGTTACTGCCTGTGACATCGAGCTCCCTCCGTGCACGACCTGATAATGTCCCGCATAAGGAAGTATCACCTGATTCCTGCACAGGAACAGCGCAAGGAAGTTAAACGGATTATCCTCATAGAGCTTTCCCGGCACGAAGCGGATGTTGTGTCTGTCAAGAAAATCCTTCCTGTACAGTTTTCCGTGTGGCGACAGGCGGCGAAGCGGGTAATCCGGAAAGCGGTCTACGGGATAGTTGAGGTTCTCGAGAACGAATCCGTTCTCGTCAATATAATGCGAACCCGACAGCACCATCTCACTGTCATTGTCCCTTGCCGCACTTACAAGACGGTCAAGGTAATCAACCTCCGCATAATCATCGCTGTCCCAAAAAACTATATACTCACCCGCGGCGTGATCGAGCGCAAGGTTTCTTGCGGTCGACTGCCCGCCGTTCTCTTTGTGAAACACCCTTATCATATCCGGATGATCCTTCTCGTACGCATCAAGAAGCGCGGGAGTAGAATCGCTGCTCCCGTCATCCACCATGATAATCTCGTAATCTTTGAAGGTCTGGGCAAATATGCTGTCCATCGTCTTCTTCAGATACTTCTGTGTATTGTAACACGGCATTATTATCGATACCGCAGGTGTATGTTTATCACTCATCATCCTTATCCCCGGACAGTTATTTCATGAACGTTTTGTACACTTTATAGAACAGTGCCAGCACCCGGAACATCTTATGTCTTATGAGAAACAGCGGTATCTTTCTTGCAAACGTAAGATACTCGCCCGACAGTTTCCTAAATGCGGTTGCGTAAGGCTCCTCATATGATTTTTGCGCAAGCTCACTTATTCTTACACTAAGAGGCTTCGGATTGTTCGGATTCAGATAATCCATATCCATGCTCTCGAGATAGAAGAACATGCAGCGCATGTAATATACCTGGAAAAACAGATCTGATTTGCCTTTTGATTCAAGGTGCTCACGGATACCGTTGAGCACAGGCGTCATCACATCGATGCCGTTCTCCCTGTAACAAAACGTTGCCGATGAATCAAGAAGTCTGTACTCGTAATAGAATCTGTGAAGGAATCCGACTGACTTTGCCAGATCGAATACCTTGAGATTAAACAGCATGTCCTCGGACTTCTTAAGTCCCGGCGTATATTTAAGATTGTTTCTTCTCAGAAAATCAACGTTATAGATCTTCGCACCGGCGGATCCCGAAGCATCGACTCCCGCAGGAGGACATTTATAAAACGGCAGGATCCCAACCATACACTTAAGCTGTACTTCCTCAAGCTGCTCATCCGTAAACTTCGGAATATCGCACGTATACGGAGAGAACTTGTATGTGTGATCCGAATAGTTCCAGTTCACGGCCCACATGAGTACTTCCAGATCATTTTCCGATGCAAAGCTTACAATGCCTTCAAACTTATCGGGCGTGATCGTATCATCCGCATCAATGAACGTTAAGTACTTACCCTTCGCGGCATCGATACCGGCATTTCTCGCAACCGAAACCCCCTGATTTTCCTGCCTAATGATCTTTACATCCGCTCCGCGAAAATCATATGCGTCGATAAATGATGTAACATCATCGGGTGCACCGTCATTTACGATGATAAGTTCGAAATCGCGAAAAGTCTGCGCGAGAATGCTCTTGAAGCATTCGTCAAGATATTCGAGTTCGACTTTGTATACCGGGATGATCGCAGTTAGGAGTCTTGCGTGATTGCCGTCCGACATTGGGATCTCTACTCCTCTTCCTTAGCTATGTATATGGGTCTGTTCTTGGTCTCAAGATATGTCTTGCCGAGATATGCGCCGACTATTCCCGTGCACAGGAGCTGTGTGCCCGAGAAGAAAACGATTATACATATCATCGAAGGCCATCCGTTTGTCGGATCGCCGAACAGCAGTGTTCTGATCACGACAAATATGATCAGAAGAAATGCCATGATCGTAACTATGAATCCGAGCGTTATCACAAAAGAAAGCGGTGCCGTCGAAAAACCGAGGATGGCTTCGAACGAATAGCGCAGAAGGCCGAAGAATGACCATTTGGTCTCTCCCGCGATCCTCTCTACATTTTCGAATTCAAGCCACTTGGTGTTGAATCCGACCCAGCTGTATATTCCTTTTGTGAAACGGTTATTCTCTCCGAGTTCAAGTATGGCGTCGACCATCTTGCGTGTCATGACACGATAATCCCTTGCTCCGTCAACGAACTCAACGTCGCTTATCCTGTTCATGATCCTGTAGAACATTCTCGCAAAGAACGATCTGATCTTCGGCTCACCCTTTCTTGTGACACGTCTTGTAGCGGCGGAATCGTATCCTTCCTCCGTAACCGCCAGAAGCATCTGTGTGAGCATTCCGGGGGGATCCTGAAGATCGGCATCCATACATACAACATAATCGCCTGCTGCTTTCTTCATTCCCGCATAAAGAGCGGCTTCCTTACCGAAATTGCGTGAAAGCGAAATGAAGTGGACGCGCTTGTCTTTGTCACGAAGTCCTTTGATCACGCTGACCGTTTTGTCCCGTGATCCGTCATCTATAAATATATATTCGAGCTCCATATCGGGAAGCTTGGATGCGATATCCTTCTCGGCTTCCTTCATCGCATCATAGAAAAAAGGGATCGCGGCTTCCTCGTTATAGCACGGTACGATAACCGACAACAGACTCATGTTTTCTCCTTTTTCATCCGCTCTATCTCGCGGGATTTCCTTTAACCGTAGCTCCTGCGGGAACATCTTTCGTTATGACCGCACCCATTCCGGCAAACGATCCTTCGCCCATCGAAACACCGTCACGGACAACAACATTACCGGACAGATAAGCGCCCTTTCCGGTTGATGAACTTCCCATCATAAGCGTTTCGCCGACAACGAGCGTATCCTCGCCGACCGTGACATTGTGTGATATGAAGCAGCAGTTGTCTATCCTGCTTCCGGTCCTGATCACGGTATCGTCTATGGCGCCTTTGCAGACTACCGAATTCGCACCTATCTGAACATTATCGCCTATAACGACTCCCCCGAACTGAGGTATCGTATAGACCTTTCCTTCCGCGTTTCGTCTTGTCGTCAGTCCGTCGGATCCGATGACCGTATTTTCTCTTATGATGCAGTCGCTTCCTATAGTGACGCGTCCGACAATCCTGACACCTGATCCGATATAACAGTTATCTCCGATAGTAACCCGGGAATCTATATAGGCGCCCGGAAATATCCGGCATCCTTTTCCGTATACCGCTCCTTTGCAGATATACGCTCCTCCGACGAGGTCATACTCTTTGACATCCTCGTTGTAAGTGATGCCGTTGTCATGGAAGAATTCGGCGAACCCGAATCTCGGTTCCGGTGAAGTGATGACAACATGCCTTTGCCGAAGCTCCTCCGGTATGTCTTCACCTTCCGGCCATATAACTATGCATTCCTTAACTGTCAGCAGTCTCTCCCATCTGTTCATAAACTTCGGTGTCACGAACATAACGGAGTTATCTTTGGGGTTGTTAAGGCTTGCGGGTCTTACAACCTCAAACGATCTGCCGGTTTCATATTCGGATGCATTAACGTTAAAAAAGTTCATATGCGACACTACCTGCACTACCTACACTACCTATATCATCAGTTCCTCACGGAGCACTTCAAACGCTTCTCCGTACAGTCTTCCCATCTCATAACCGCGAAACGCCGCACGCGCCTCAATTCCTCTTGTCCAGTAATCACCGTATTTGTTTCTCTCGGTAACATGCTCTTCAAGTGCCGCTATCTTCCGATCGATAACATCGGAGATATCAACATACAGCTGAGGGCGGAATCCCACATACGATCTTCCCGAAGGTGATATGGGCTCATAGAAATATATCGTATTGTATCGTCTTGCCGCGGAAATGGTCGACTTGGACGCGCCGACATGTGACTGATGTGTATCAAACGGCCAGTGGGTGAATATGATATCGGGCTTGAAATCGTTGATCCTCTTCTCAAGAGCTTCAACGACCGCGCTGCTGTACGGAATATCTTTATTGGAAAAATCAAGTATCTCGAGGTCCTCGCATCCGAGTACTCTTGCTGCGTTTCTTCCTTCCTGCATCGCATCGTCGTCGGTACGCATGACCTGCCCGTCATAGTTGGTGTATCCCGATCTTGACAGAACGACCATCTTCACAGCGTGTCCGTCCTTGATGGCCTTGGCAAGCGTTCCCCCGCATGCAAGTTCAATATCATCAAGATGTGCTCCTATGGCAAGGATCCTTCTCATATCATATCCTCCGATTCTTCTGTTATTGATTTGCGTCTGCCCTGATAATATCTCCGCTCTCCCATACCCGATCCGGTATTTTTGGATCGATGCACTCAAGCGTTACAAATATCACCTGGCAGGCATGAGGTGCCGAATCCTGGCTGACGCCGTCTTCGCTTTCTATCTTTGCTACACGGACCGGAACATTTGCTCCGTCCGGCTTCATTACTTCTATCGTATCTCCGACACTGAACTTGTTCTTCTGTGTCAATTTGATACGACCGTCGGTTGTGACCTCTTCTATGGTTCCGAGGTAAACACTCTCAACAACGTAAGTGCTGTTGTCATATATCTGAGTATTCTCATCGGGCTTTCCGAAATAGAATCCCGTTGTGAACTGCCTGTACGTACACTTTCCTATCTCTTCTCTGTACCACGGCAGATTCTGTCTGTACAGATCAGGTGATGTGCAGTAATCATCGATCGCCCGGCGGTATGTTCTTGCAACGGTTGCAACATAGAGTGCCGTCTTCATGCGGCCTTCTATCTTGAAACTGTCTATTCCCGCCTCGATCATCTCGGGAATATGCTCGATCATGCACAGATCTTTGGAGTTGAAAATGAACGTTCCCCTGTCATTCTCCTCAACCGGAAGATACTCCCCGGGACGCTTCTCCTCCACGACCGAATACTTCCACCTGCACGGATGGGTGCACTCTCCGAGGTTGGCACTCCTGCCGGTCATGTATGCCGACAGCAGGCATCTTCCCGAATAGGAAATGCACATGGCTCCGTGAACGAAGCACTCTATCTCCATGTCTTCGGGGATCGTATTCTTCAGTTCCGAAATCTCCGAAAGGCTCAGTTCCCTCGCACATACGACTCTCTCTGCTCCGAGATCATGCCAGAACTTAAAAGTCATATGATTGGTGTTGTTGGCCTGAGTGCTTATATGTATCGGAACATCCGGGCACACCTGTCTTGCAATAGTAAATATCCCGGGATCCGCGATCAGTATCGCATCGGGTTCGAGACGTCCGAGCTCCGCAAGATACTCGCGGGCAGGCTCGATATCCTTGTTATGCGCATATATGTTGGCGGTCACATAAACCTTTACGCCATGATCGTGCGCATACTTTATGCCCTCCGCCATATCTTCCTTCGAAAAGTTCTTTGCTTTGGCGCGAAGGCTGAATTCCTCCCCGCCGATATATACCGCATCGGCACCGTATGTGACTGCGGTCTTCAGTACTTCAAGACTGCCTGCCGGAACGAGAAGTTCGGGCTTGTTGCTGTTTCTCATTTTACTCCTCACAGGGACGCTCTGTCTTGACAGACAGCGTCATTCCGTCGGCTACCGGAAGTATCGTCGTAACAAGTTCCTCGTCTTCCGAGAGCATCCGCAGATACTCACGCATCCTCGCATGAATGGTGCGATCCCTTCTTCTTACCGCAAACCTCGACAGAACTATATCACCGTCAAAGAGGACATTGTCGGATACGAGTATCCCCCCGTTTCGAAGAAGTTTCTTTGCAAGAGGAAGATAATTCGGGTACTGCGCTTTTGCGGCATCGATAAAGATCATGTCATATGAACGCTTACTTTCGACAAGATCTTCCAGAATCTCAAGCGCATCTCCCTCGATAAGATTTATCCTGTCCGATGCCTTGGCATCGGCAATGTTTTGCTTTGCGGCTTCGATCCGCTTCGCATAGTTTTCTATAGTATCGATATGAACGTTTTCGGAGCCGTATGTCGCCATGAATATCGCCGAAAACGCGACCGCAGTTCCGACCTCAAGAATGCTGTCCGGTCTCTTCGAAGCAAGAACATAACGAAGCAGACTCCTTGCGCTCTTTCTGATTATCGGGATACCGTCACTTACCGCTCTCTTTTCCAGTTCCTCGAGAAAAGGTGTAAGCGGCATGCTTAAGGATTCAATATATGTCGCGGTCCTCTCGTCTGTTATCAATATCAGTTGCCCCCGCCGTCGGCTGCATCGGGATCCGCCTCACCGTCGCCGTCATCCGTACCGCCTTCGTCAAACGGGTCGTGTATCTCGCCTTCGCTTTCCTCGGTACCTTCCCATTCACCCGAAGCTTTATCAAGTGCGCTCTCACCTTCAGTCGAAGGATCCGCAGGCATCATGCCTTCATCAAGTTCGTCTTCGTCCTCATCGGAATCGCCTTCGGTGTCTTTCTTTCCCGCGATGATCGCGAACATATCCTCTGCAGTCATGGATGTATTGAGGGTATAAAATCCCGGCTTGATATCGTCGTCATATACCGAGCATTTCTTCTGGACCCAGAACAGTTTGTAATCCCTTATAAGTCCTTTTTCTTCAAGCATCTTTCCGACATCCATTGTGGAGTCACCCTGTACTATCGTTACGGCAACTTCACGTCCCGGAGGCGGGCTCATCGCCTCCTCGGTAAATATCCTGAATCCGAAATCATATGCTTTCTGACCGGTCTTGAATATCACAAGGATCGCGATCGCAAGTATTGATGCTCTTACTATAAAGCCCATAAAACCGAGGGCCAGGTTCTTAATATTCATGACAATCCCTTTACTGTTTAAATATCCAGATCAACACTTTCTATTATCATTCCGAGTGCTTCCTGAAGCATCGTTACAAATGCCGATTCAGCCTTGGAATACTCGTAGACAGCGGAGTTCTCCATTATATCTTCGTATTCTTCCTGAAGGGATTCGGCGTAATCGTTATTGCGCTCATCCTCGGGAAGCTCGGTGAGTCTGTTCTGTATGTCTCTTGCTCGCTCTATCAGTCTCTTTGATTCGGAACTTGCGCGCACGTTCTTCTTCTGTTTCTCATACTCGATATATTCTTCCGTTTCCATGACCGCATCGGTAACTATCTTCACGGTCTTTGTCATCTTGTCGCTAAGCATATTCAGTCTCCGAATCCGGTCTCGTTTTCCATTATTATAGGCAGGATCATCGGGCTTCTCTTTATACGCTTCCAGATAAAGCTCGAAAGAGCATCTTTGATGTTATCCCTGATCCTGTTTCTGCTCGTAATGTTTTTGTCCTGTATCTTTTCAAGCGCCAGCCGAACGACCTCCGTCGCCTCAAGCATGAACTCGTCGGATTCTTTGATATACACGAATCCCCTTGACATGACAACGGGTCCGGCGATGACGATGTTCGTTCCGGGTTCGAGAGTCATGCATACTATCACGATACCGTCATCGGCAAGTCTCTGTCTGTCTCGGAGCACAACGTTTCCCACGTCACCTACTCCGAGTCCGTCAACAAACACCGCACCGTTTGCAACATCTCCTACAACCTTGGCGCTGTTTTCATCCAGTTCGAGAACCTGGCCGTTTGAAAGGATCAGTACGTTCTCCTTCGGTATTCCGACATCGACAGCCACGTTTCTCTGGGCCATCAGGTGTCTGTGCTCTCCGTGAACCGGTATCGCAAACTTAGGACGAGTCAGTGTATAAATGAGCTTTATCTCTTCCTGGCATGCATGACCGCTGACATGAGTATCCTGGAAGATGACTTCGGCCCCCTTAAGGCTCAGTTCGTTGATCACCTTGAAGACGGCTTTCTCATTGCCCGGTATCGGGTTAGACGAGAATACAACAACATCTCCCTGCCTGATCGACACGGTCTTGTGCATGTTCGATGCTATCCTGGAAAGAGCCGCCATCGATTCACCCTGGCTTCCCGTGGTGATGATAACGGTCTTCTCGTCGGGATAATTCTTGATCTGCGATATATCAATGAGTATCCCGTCCGGGATGCTGACATACCCTATGTCTATGGCCGTCTTGATGATGTTGACCATGCTCCGTCCTTCAAGGACGACTTTTCTGCCGTAACGCTGTGCGGCATCGAATATCTGCTG
>JAEEJD010000043.1 GCA_016281675.1 Lachnospiraceae bacterium | reverse complement strand
TTGCTTCGATACGAAGGACACTGCCCACAAAATAGGCTACCATTTTTCTGTTCATGCAAGAATGTCCTCCAGATCATTAAGTCCGCTCTCAACGGAAACGATCACGACGGAATCGCCTTTTTCGATGACACTCTGTCCGTTGGGAATGATGACCCGGTTACCTTTTGTAATACATGCGATTATGATCCCGGGCTTTAACGAGAGTTCCATAAGCGGCTTTCCCACGACTCTGGAATCATCTCTGACCGCGAATTCAAGTGCTTCTGCTCTTCCCTGTGCGATCTTGTAAAGTGTCTCCACGTTACTTCCGCGACTGTTGTTAAGAGCACGCACGAAACTTACTATATTGTCGCTTGTTATGCTGTTCGGGTTGATGATACTGCCTATATCAAGTCCCGCAATGACTTCCTCGAACGTGATACGGTTGATCTTGGTCAGAAGCTTGGCATTGCTCATCTCCTTCTCGTAAAGGGACAGCAGTATGTTCTCCTCATCGATACCGGTAAAGTTTCCGATCGCATCGACCACTCCTACACCTTCTTCGTCGAGAAGCTGCTTGTCCGTTCCGTCTCCGTTTATAACAACGGCCTGCGGGAGCATCTCGGACAGTTTCTGGCACTTTTCAAAATCCTGTTCTATGATCTTGACACCGATCTTTGTTTCTTCAAGCTTCTTTGCCACATAGTAACTGATCATGCCTCCGCCTATCAGTATTATCGACTTGACCGCATTCGACGATTTTGCTCCGCTTGCCTTGAAAAATGAAAGTGCTACCGAATGAGGTGCGATAAACGATACTATATCGCCCGCGCAAAGCGCGAAAGCTCCGTGAGGTATCAGCAGTTCGTCTCCGCGCTCCACGGTACAGATCAGTACCTTGCAGTGAAGCTTCGACTCCATTTCCGTAAGCTTCATCCCGTCGAGCTTGGATCCCTCGGGAATGTTGATACGGATCAGTTCCACCCTTCCACGCGCGAAAGTATCGACTTTCATGGCCGAAGGGAACTTGATTATCCTTGCGATCTCAGCGGCCGCGGCAAGCTCCGGGTTGATTACCATCGAAAGGTTAAGCTCGTCTCGAAGATATCTCATCTCGCTGTAGTATTCGGGGTCACGGATCCTGGCTATCGTCTGGCAGTTACCGGCCTTCTTGGCGATAAGGCAGCACAGAAGGTTAAGTTCGTCCGAGTTGGTCGTGGCAATGAGGATATCGGCATTCTGAACGCCCGCCTCCCTCTGGGTCGATATACTCGCGCCGTTTCCTTCCACTCCGAGAACATCGATCCTGTCGGATAAGTATTTGAGCTTATCCCAATGTCTGTCTATTATCGTAATGTCGTGACCTTCCTGATCGAGATGCTCTGCCAGCGTTGATCCGACTTTTCCGCATCCCACGATGATGATCTTCATTTACCCTACCTCGCACCGCAAACAGCACAAACGCAATTTGCTCTTACAATTAAACGAGTCGGAACAAGGGATTGTCCCGACTCTTTTCCTGTCATATGTTGACTGTATTATTTGATGGGGATCTCCGTTGATCCGATATCAGCAAATGTCGAATAGTTGTCATGTACCGTGATCGTTATCGGATTATCGGCATCCTGAAGCTTGAATGCGTAACAGCACTCAACAGACTGGCCGCCCGATACCTGCATATCCCTGTTTGCTATCTCGGCAGGCGTCTCCTTGAGGTTGGTATCTTCCGGACAGTCCACACCGTTCTGCTTGAGGCTTGCAGGGAATACCGCATTAAGCGCAAGCGGTGTATCCGTCTTGTTCACGAACGTGAAGTATACAAAAGCGACCGTATTGTTTTCGGCATCCATATCAAGACGTACGGTCGTACACGTAAGTGAAAAATCACTGTTCTCAACATTGACACCGTTTGATGCTGTTGACTCGCTTGCCGCACCCGAATCTGCCGAGTCGGAACTTCCGCCGTCATCTATCTTGCTCTTGAGAACGAAGAAAAGTGCGATAAGAGCAATGAATACTACGATCTCAACTATAAGGACTATGATGCTCGTGGTATCGTTCTTCTTGCGTCTTGACGAAGCACCGCCTCTTGAAGGAACGCGTCCGCCCGAAGGCTCACGCCTCTGAGTGTGGCGTACCGGACGCTCACGAACCTCCTCGTCCTGAAATTCAAAATCCAGATCTAAATCTCTAGGCATAACTGGTCTCCTTTAAAACCTTGCTTAAAAGTCTACATTCCAAAATATTGTAGCTTTTTCGCACGGAAAAATCAAGTAATAATCTATTTGCGAAGTCCCGGAGCAAGAACCGTGGCCAGTTTGAAGATCGGGTTTTCGAATCTGTTCTTCACCCTTGAAAGCTCTTCTCTGATCTTAATGCCCTGCGGACAGTGTACCTCGCACTTGCCGCACTTCCTGCACTGCGATGCCATCGACTTCTCACTCTTCATCGCGGTACACATGAAGTATTCCCGTATTCCGTTAAAGTATCCTTCGTTATATGATGTATTGTATGTCGAGAAACATCCGGGGATATCCACACCCGCAGGACATGGCATACAGTATCCGCATCCCGTACAGCGCACTTTGATCTTGCTCTCGATCTCATCTATGACTTCCGCATATGTGCGCATATCTTCTTCTGTGAGAGCCCCCTCCTCTGTCTCAGAGGCTATCCTTATGTTCTCTTTGACCATTTCCATGGAATTCATGCCGGAAAGCACGGTCGTGACCTCAGGCTGGTTCCACAGCCATCTGAGACCGAACTCGGCGGGAGACCATCCCGGAGTCTTTGTTCTTATCGTTTCCCCGGCCTTCTCGGGGATGGCATTGACGAGCCTTCCTCCACGGAGCGGCTCCATTATGATGACCGGAATATGCATCGAAGCGGCTTCCTTCAGTCCCTTCACCCCGGCCTGCGAATTCTCGTCAAGGTAATTGTACTGGATCTGGGCGAATTCCCACTCATACGCGCGAAGGATCTTGATGAACATCTCGCTCGATCCGTGATAGGAGAACCCGATCCTTCTGATCAGTCCCTCCTTTTTCTTTTCTTCGAGCCATTTGTCTATACCCCTGTTGCACAGCTCCCTCCATGTCTTTTCATCGGGGAGCATGTGCATCAGGTAATAATCCACATGGTCGGTACGAAGGCGCGCGAGCTGCTCATGGAAGCGCTTGTCGGCCTCCTCGGGGCTCTTCATGAAATAATTCGGCATCTTCGTTGCGATGTTGATCTTATCTCTTGCCCCTATCTTCTCGAGAACTTTTCCGAACACTTCCTCGTTGCCCGGGTACAGATACGCAGTATCATAGTAATTGACGCCGGATTCGATCGCGTATCTTATCTCACGCTCTATCTCATCCACATCAAAACCGTTCCCCTTCTTGGGGAATCTCATGCACCCGAACCCGAGCACAGACAGTTTGTCTTTGTTGTTAAGTTCTCTGTATTTCATGTTATTACCGTTTGTGAACCGATATCAATGGTGCGCCGCGTGTGCCGCGTTTCTCTTCATCCTCCTCATCTTGCGATGGTGTGCCACAAGGATGAGGAAACATGTTACGGCTACGCCGAGAGCGAGTGCCGCTCCGGCAAAAAGCCATGCGATGATGCTGTTCGCACTCGTGATCTCTCTTGCTATCGCGTAGGAGCTGAACCTGTCGGTTCTGAATCTGATCTCTCTCGGATTATCGCTGAGGTTCGGCAGCACGGAGAGTTCCCCTTCATGCACGCGAAGAACCACATAATTCTCCCCGGACTTATAGACTTCTTCCGGAACCTCCATTATGACTTCCATCGCAGTCGGAAGTTCAGCGACCTTCTGGGTGAATCCGTCAACGGTCTTGAGCATCGTCAGGTCGAAGAACTTGACGGGCTTCTTGCCCACCGCATTCTCCATGAGCTTCTTCGTAGCCTCGTCGCCGCTATCGAGACCCGTCAGGCTGATCGAGATGTCAACATTATCGCCCCTGGCAAGTTTCTCCACTTCATCGGTCGAAAGCATCTTCTCCACAACGGTATCAAGGTTCGGGAAGCTCGGGTTGATCCGGGAATCGGGAGTCAGCCTGAGCTGCTCCTCCGTCATCTTGTTATAATCAACGCCCTCCAGTTCGGACGGTTCAAATGCGTTCACGACATGGGTCGCAAGATGCCCCGTATAGAAGGCGGCATCGAGAATGGGCAGCGTATTTCCGCTGTGGATCATGTCATCCACTTCCGCGAACGACTTGCCCATCATGCGGGTAACGTCTGTATCCGGCTGATCATCGCTTTGGTTATCGCCATCTCCCGTTATCCCGAGTTCCTCGTCGGAAGGAACATGGACATCGTCGAGGTTCATATCTTCGACATAATTGTCTCCGCCCTCACCGTTTGCGGCTTCATTGATGCTGATCGTGGACGTATTGGTAGCTGTGTTTGTCTCGGTCTTCGGTATGACCTCGACCTTCGTTTCCTGAGGCTTGACCCCTGATGATTCAGCGGCTTTCTTTCCCGCATCCGTCTGTACGAAAGCGGCAGCTATCCTGTGGGGCCCCGAAACATCACTGAACGTATATGAGCTGACCGGACCTATCTGTGTGCCGTCAACGGCAACCGCAAGTATCGCAAATCCCGATTTGGGAGTTATCGTATACGTGATGTTCGATCCTTTGGCAACATTTATCATCCCGCTCGGTGAAATGGATCCGCCGGTCGTTGCAACTCCCGAGGATATCTCATATGTTGTGATACCCTGCTGCTGGAAATTGGCTGTGAGCGTATAATCCTGCTCGATCTTGCTTATCCTGTATTCCTTGTCCCTGCTTACGGCCTGGCCGTTCACGTACCATCCGGTAAAATCATACCCCGATCTCGGAGTAGCTTTTATAGTCGTGCTGTCACCGAGATTGAAGGAGCCCCCGCCCGATACATCACCGGCGTTTGAAGGATTTACTACAAGATTGACAGTATAACGCGACTTTTTAAACACCGCCTTCAGGGTTCTGTCAACGGTCAGATTCTTGAGCTTGACTTCGGAATCACGGCTTACTATGTCACCGCCTTCCTTCCAGCCGGTAAATGTATATCCGTCATAGGCTTTGGCTTTAATGGTTGCGGTATCTCCGCAATTATATGTGCCGCCTCCGGAAACCTTTCCTCCGTCCGAATCATTCACGTTCAAGGTTACGCTCACCGTGTTCCTTGAAAACTTTGCAACAACATCCATATCGGACTGAATGTTACTGATCGTGAAATTTGTGTCGGTGGAAGACTGGCCTGTGCTCGTAGACCATCCTTTAAACACATAGTTTGTGTTCGGAACAGCCGACAAAGTGACGCTCCCGCCCGGTCTGACATGGCCTCCGCCTGTTACGCGACCGCCGTTATCGGGATCCGCCTTTGTATTAACGGTAAACCCGCTCGGTTGGACCTCGACCTGAGCGGAATCATTCTTGGAACTGTCCGCCACGCTTGTGGCAGTGACCGTCATATTCTTGTCTGTCTCATTTGGACCGACGGTAAGCACTCCGTTATCACGGTTTATGTTTGAATCGGTCCCACCCGTCAGACTCCACCGCACCGAAGGATCAAACTGTCCCGTACCCTGTACGTTGGCACTGAAAGTCCAGGACGAGCCTTTTGCAACTACAACATGAGAAGGAGATACCTGGACGGAAGTCACCCCCGGCCCGGGCGAAACGGTACCTCTTGCCTGCACTGCGACGGCTTTTGAAAACGAGGGATCGGATTTGGCTCCAAAAAGAAAAGTCGCACTATAGTCTCCGACCGGCAGGTCGGGTCTCATCGAAATGCTCACCTTTCCGCTGTCTCCCGGATCATAATGGACCATGTCGCCTTTTATCGTAAGTGAAAATGCACCGTCGGCATCACCGCTCTTTGTTGTCATCAGATCAAAAGGCGTTGCACCCGTATTCGTTACGTACAGATCTATATAGTCTCTTGCCTGGCCGCTCGGGGCTGAACCGAAATTCACTCCCGGAATCTGCGCTCCGTTCATGGTGACGATGAGTGAATAATCGTTGGCTGCTTCTTGCGCAGCTTTCTTAGCCGCATCCTCGGCTGCCTTCCTTGCTGCCTCTGCTTCCTCTTCTGCCTTTCTTGCAGCCTCTTC
>JAEEJD010000042.1 GCA_016281675.1 Lachnospiraceae bacterium | reverse complement strand
GAAAAGCTCAATGCCTTCACATTCGAAACATCCATGGCAAAATGCAAAGGATGCACGAACAGCTGCAGGCTGACGATAAACAAGTTCTCCGGCGGCAGGCAGTTCATTTCCGGAAACAGATGCGAACGCGGTATCGGAAAGGTCAAGAACGAGGAGAACCTTCCGAACCTTTATGAATACAAACTTCACAGGATATTTGATTACGAACCTCTTCCGGTTACGGAAGCAAAACGCGGAGTCATCGGTGTGCCCAGAGTTCTAAACATGTACGAGAACTACCCGTTCTGGTTCACGTTCCTGACAAAGCTCGGTTATTCTGTGGTCCTGTCTCCGATAAGTTCACACAAGATATACGAGATGGGTATCGAGTCGATCCCGAGCGAATCGGAATGCTATCCTGCCAAGATCGCCCACGGACATATAATGTGGCTGATCAAAAAGGGCGTTCCGCTCATCTTCTATCCGAGCGTATTTTATGAAAGAAACGAATTCCAGCAGGCAAGCAACCACTACAACTGCCCGATCGTCACATCATACAGTGAGAACATCAAGAACAATGTTGAAGAGATATGCAGGGGCGAAGTGAAATTTCACAATCCTTTCCTCGCGTTTACCAACTTTGAAATTGCCGCAAAGGGACTTATCGCTGCATTTCCCGATATCCCGGCGGATGAAGTATATTACGCCGCCAAAGCGGGATGGGAAGAACTCGATACGGCAAGATGCGATATCCAAAGCAAAGGCGAGGAAGTATTGCAGTACCTTAAGGACAATAACCGAAGCGGGATCGTCCTTGCCGGAAGACCTTATCACATTGACCCCGAGATCAACCACGGCATCCCCGAGATGATCAACTCATACGGAATGGCTGTGCTTACCGAAGACTCTATCTCGCATCTGGCGGAGGTTGAACGTCCCACGATAGTATCCGACCAGTGGATGTACCATTCGAGACTTTATGCTGCAGCAACGTATGTCAAGACAAGAGATGATCTCGAACTTGTTCAGCTCAATTCATTCGGATGCGGACTGGATGCGGTTACAACGGATCAGGTCAACGATATTCTCTCTTCTGGTGACAAGATATACACCTGCCTTAAGATAGACGAAGTCAACAACCTCGGAGCGGCCAGGATAAGAATACGCTCGCTGCTCGCTGCCATCAGGATCAGAAAACGTAAAGGTGAGGCCAGGAATATCCGTTCCGCAGCCTACAACAGAGTCCTTTATACGGAGCAGATGTACAAGGACAGATACACAATACTCTGTCCCCAGATGTCTCCGATCCACTTTGATCTTCTGTCCTCGGCATTCAACGCGGAAGGTTATAACCTCGTTGTACTTAACAATTCAAACAGAGCGGCCATAGATATGGGGTTGCAGTTTGTTAATAATGACGCGTGTTATCCTTCGCTGATCGTAGTCGGTCAGATAATGGATGCTATTTTATCCGGAGAATACGACACCGATCATCTTGCCGTCGTCATGAGCCAGACAGGCGGTGGATGCAGGGCGACGAACTATATCGGCTTTATAAGAAGGGCTCTTGCCAAGGCCGGCTACGAACATATTCCGGTCATATCGCTCAATCTGTCAAAACTTGAGAGCAATCCCGGATTTAAGATAACGCCCAAATTCCTTCTGAGAGGAATATGCGCCGCGGCGATCGGCGATATCTTCATGAGATGTCTGTACCGGATGCGACCTTACGAGCTTGTACCGGGTTCCGCCGACGCTCTTCATCAAAAATGGATAGAACCGTGCTGTAAGTTTGTGGAGTCGGATCACATATCCATTCCCACATTCTACAGACTTTGCAGACAGATCGTCAGGGAATTTGACGAACTGCCGATAAACGAGACGATCAAAAAGCCCCGTGTGGGTATCGTAGGCGAGATACTCGTCAAGTTCTCTCCCACTGCCAACAACGACCTTGTCAATCTTCTCGAAGCCGAAGGCGCCGAAGCCGTAATGCCGGATCTGCTTGATTTTCTGCAGTACTGCTTCTATAACCAGAAGTACAAGGCCGATCATCTGGGCACAAGGGTCAGCACGGCCACAATAGCATCGCTCGGCATATGGGCGATCGAAAGAGTCAGAGGCGCTTCGGTAAAAGCGCTCAGGAACAGTAAGCATTTTGTTCCGCCCGTTCATATCAAAACCCTTGCTGATTACGCCAAATCCATAGTTGATATAGGAAATCAGACAGGCGAGGGATGGTTCCTTACGGGCGAGATGATGGAGCTTATACATAACGGTGTACTGAACATCGTATGTACACAGCCTTTCGGATGTCTTCCGAACCATGTTGTCGGTAAGGGGGTAATAAAGGCAATAAGAAGGCAGTACAGAAAAGCGAACATCGTTGCGATAGATTACGACCCGGGAGCTTCGGAAGTCAATCAGCTCAACAGGATAAAGCTGATGCTCTCAACCGCATTTAAGAATCTCGAATGAAAATGATGCGATCACCTGATGGTGATCGCATCTCTTATTCCGACACGAAGTTTATTGAATAACTGCTCGATACGCTCCTCATCAACAAACAGAAGCGCCTCCTCAAGTTCGGATGCAAGATCCGCTATATCGGTAAGACTCAGCATCCTGCCTGCGCGCTGAATACCTTTTATACAGAAGCCGAGCATTTCATACTTCTTCTCTCTGAACATCTTCTCGGAATCGTTAAGAAGCTCGCTCAGTTCATTGTACTGTGCCGAGAACCTGTTCTCCTTCGATACTTCCTCGGCCCTTTCATTTCCAAACCTCTGCCACAGCCATCTTGTCAGAACCGAATTGAGTGCTCTCTTGGAGAGAGGCTTTTCAAGATAATCGTTGAATCCCGCTTCCAGAAATCCGGTGAAAACGTCATTGATATCAGCCGTGGTCGTGAACACGATCGGAACCTGCGAATAATAGTCTCCGGGCATACTCCTGACGGTCGAGACTATCTGTGTCCCGCTCATCTTCTCCATCTCGTATGCTACAAATATAATATCGTATACATGTTTGCTTATCTGTTCTATCGCATCGCTTCCGCTTACGGCGCGCGTCACGTTAACAAGATACGGTTTGAGAATTCTCTGGAACACGTTCAGGAACACAATGTCCTCGTCGATGATCAGAACCCTTGCATCCCTTGTGATGCTGATGGCATTTTTGATCATCTCTTCCTCATTTTCTTCGCTTATATCCACAACAAGGTTATCGGCTTTTTCGATATCCTCCATGTTATAAACGTACACGACCATTGCCAGTATCTCTTTGTAGTCGTCGAGTCTCTGGTTTATGATCATGTTGACATGCCTGTCATTTATAGGATAGTCGGCGCTTATTCCGAACGCATTCTCCTCTCCGGTCTGGCATATCTGAGAATATGCTCCGGAAGTGAATTCAAAGACATCCGTGATCTTGCGTCCGACATATTTGTCGTTGAAAAGCTGTGACAGCACTTCGGCTCTTTTGTTCTGATACACGATTCGAAGCTGGCTGTCGAGAATGAAGACAACATCGGTCCTTCCTTCGTCAAGCTCCTTTGTAAAATGTCCCGGACGAATGGATATCGAATCATGATACAGAAGCAGATGCCGCATCAGGACGACGGCCACAACGTTAAAGACAATGACTATCGGAATATAGATCATTGAGTACGCGATGATGAACTGCTCCGCGATAAATCCCGCTGCTGAAAACACATACACAAGGAGCAGGAGCATCAGGTCATGCTTCTCACACTTTCTGTACACCGCGGCACCCCTGTAGACGACAAACGTGATCAGCATTATCACGTAGAACATGTAGTATATGAAATACAGGGCCTGATGCCAGGGAGCCTCGGGTCTGAAGTAAACACCGAAAGGACTCTTTTCAAGCACACCGCCCTTCATGATGGAATCGATAAAGAACAGACTGAGTGCGGCATATGTGATTATACTTATGAACATTGACGTGTATTTGCGGTCAACATCGACCATATCCTGCGTCAGCAGCACGATCTCGCCCATTGTAAGGACCTTCAGAAACTTCTCGAGTGCATAAAGGATATAGCAGACCCTGCCGGGAAACGACAGCACCATTCCGACCTGAATGACCGCCGATGCCGTGATCGACAACGCCAGAAACATGAACCGGAATCTGTTCTTCCCGGAAACCTGATTGGAGGCATATGAAAAATACTGCGATAAAGATATGAGTCCTGCTGTAACGACAAGACACATTGATGCTACGGTCAGCATGTAACCCCTCCGTAAAACTCATCTATAAGACGGATCGATCGCCCTTCGGGATCATCCTTCATATCTATCCAGACAATATCTTTTCTCTTACGAAACCACGTCATCTGCTCTTTCGCAAGATGCCTGATCTCCATAAAGAGTTTATCGTAAAAGCTTTCGCGATCCGGAAACTCTCCGCGAAGATACATGAGAATGTATCTGTACTCGAGTCCAAGCCGATATAGAAAATCATCGGATGCCCCGTTTCGTCTAAGTTCTTCGACTTCTTCGATCATTCCCTCGGAAAGCCTTTTATCAAGCCTTTGTCTGATACGCTCATACAGTTCTTCTCTCGGCCATGTGACACCGATAAGAAGCGTATCGTATCTCGGGCGGTTCACTCTTTGTCCGCTGTCTCCCGACAGTGCCCTCTCTGCTGCCCGTTCCAGTCTTCTCTTATTCTGAAGATCCACTCCGTTTAATGCTTCGGGATCGTTTTCTCTGATTATGTCTATAAGTTCGGCGTGTGATTTTTGCTCAATGCTCTTGCGCATCTTAAGATCGGGTGATGCTCCCTCAAGATCATAACCGTCCGCAACGGCATTGACATACAAGCCGGTTCCGCCGACAAGAAAAGCCTTGCGGCCTTTTGAATGTATCTCATCGATAGCATCATAGGCAAGCTTCTGGAAATGAGACAGGGAGAAAAAATCATTGGGCTTTACCACATCAATAAGGTAATGGCGGACGCCCTTCATCTCTTCTGCCGTGACTTTTCCCGAGCCGAGATCCAATCCCTCATACACCTGTCTCGAATCCGCGGAAACTATATCGGCATCATAATGCCTTGCCAGTTCTATTCCGAGACTGCTCTTGCCCGATGCATTTGTTCCGACTATGCAGACAAGCTTCTCCATATCCTATTTAAGACCGGCAAACAGGTAGACAAGCGGTGAGTTCCAGTAGATCGTTATCTCATTACACGAATAAGTCTGCTCGTTATCAACATAGCAGCGCGCATTCGGAAGTCCCTTTAACACAGCCTGAGCATACGGGTCTTCGAGCTTCGAGTCCGGACCGCCCACAAGCATACCCTTCATGCATTTGCCGATCGCCTGGCTCGGTCTGTGATGCGGATGCTGCGGAGACTGCGTTCCGAATCCCGTAAGGAAACAGTATGAGGTACAGTTTGTTCCGAGAAGATAATCGAGCTGTCTTTGCGCCGCAAGAACATAATCGTCATCTCCGTATATTTTATTCGCCATCAGAAGGGCCATACCGTTATTGGCGATCGTCATGTTCGATCCCCACGGATAGACGTCCGTGATCGTACTTCCGTAACTCTCGCCGTTAAGAGCCGTATCTTTGAGTCCGTCGACGATCTTCCTGAATCTGTCATTTACGTCAATTGAGATATTCATCGGTCTGTCGCTCGTAAGATACGCATAATACGCATATCCGCTCACATCTTCCCAGCCGAATTCATCTATCGTTATCCTGGACAGATCAATATGATCGAGCATCTTCTCGAATCTTGCATCTCCGGTCGTCTTATATCCTTCGCAAACAGCCCACAGGAACTCATCCGTACTGTTTCCGTCTCCGTATTCACCTGTCAGGACATCGGACGGGTTCGTATAATTCCTGTCGTCTTTGTGCGCCTTGTATGCTTCCATCGCGCGATCCGCAGCGCTTTGACATTTTGCGGCAAAGTCTTTGTCAAACGGTTCGTACACTCTCGAAGCCATGTACATAGCCGCGGCAAAATCCGCTGTAGCCGTTTTGGATTCGGGAAGCAGATACAGCTTCTCGGTACATTCATCCGCTTTTATGAATCCGTCAAAGTTAAGTCCTGTAACTTTATGGGATACGCCTCCGTCGGCGGCCTGCATAAGAAACATCCAGTCAAGCTCGTATTTAACTTCCGAGAGAATATCGGGAAGATCGCTTCCGCTTTCGGGTATGTTAAGACTTCCCTTAAATGCCTCGGGATAATTCTCATATGCGAGCATAAGATCTGCAACCGCTTTGGCCGCGGGAACGGTATATCTTCCGTAATCCCCGGCATCATGCCATCCCCCGGGAACCTCAACATAATCCTTGCCGCCGTATATACGCGCCTCATCGGTATGACATGCGGCGTGAGCAAAGTCCCCGGCGAGCTCTTTAGTAAGCTCACATCCGCATCTTTGAAGATAGAACATCCGGAGCGTATCGGTAAGGGCGACGTCAAACACATCGTTTCCTATCGAAAAATCATATGATTCACCTTCACCCGTAACGCTTATCCTGTATCTTCCGGGAGTCTCAAAGTCTGAAAAATCGGCGTAAACAACCTTATCCCCGCTGGATCCCTTATCGATTCCCGGAGTGATCTTTCCGCTGTATACGCTCTTGCCGCTTTCGGCATCGATAATATCAAATCCCGAAGGCTGATCCCCCGTAAGTCTTATTACCGCACGTTTATCGGAAGCGGGAAGATATCCTATCTGGTTGATGTTGATATCTTTCAGTTCTCCCGTGATCTCAGGCGGCTTGACCTGATCGGAGTTCTCAAGCTCAAGCGATATTTTTTCCAATGTTATTTCGTGTTCTTCCAAACCCTGTTCCTCTCCTTCATCACCCAGATTAAAACACATTCTCGGTGCGGGATCCGAAGCTTCATCCATGGTAAAATCACATGTTATCTCTTTGGCTTCGGGCCCTATCGATACATCCTTCATCAGAATGTAAGGATGATAGTCTCCTCCGTTAACCTGTATCCTCCACTCAACGGTTCTCTCAACGTCGCTCGTCATCGTAACCGAGAAATGATATTGCCCGCCCTGGAGCATATCGAAACCGCCGCAATACAACTGAACGGCATGTCCCACTCTTCCGGGATCAGCAATGTGGACTCTCATTTTACCACCGGATGCCTTGATAGTGGCAACTCCTCCGGACTCCATATAAAGTCCCCATTCGCTGTTGCTGTCGGTAAAATCGGCTCCCGGGATCAGATTGCCGGATTGCTCCACCCCACCTTCATCCGGGTTATCCTCTTTGACGGGGGGCTCTTCCTCCTTTTCCTGCCCACTTGCGGGCGGCGGACTTATCGCAGGTCTGTTGTTGGGGATCACGGCACAGCCCGATATAATTAAGGACAGGATCATTACAAATATAAGCGATATAGGTTTTCTTGTATTATGATCTGTCATCAGTCTCTTTTCTGACAAGTGATCTTGCTTCATCAATTGAAATATCGCGGCTTTTCGCCACATTGTACAGATCTTCGTATTCGGCCTTTATCTTCGTTACGCCGTACCCTTCCGATCTTTTTATGCTTACTTTTCCGTACTGCGTATCAACAATTTCGCTTTTGCGATCGAGTACATACCTTGCGAAGGAACTCTCACGTACTCCGATCGTTGTCGTGTGCTTAAACATAAGCTCGACAAACTTCTTCTTCTCATGAGGATGGCACATTACCGTTATAACGGTTCCCGGACGGCCCTTTTTCATCCCCACCGATGTCGTATATACATCAGATGCACCTTCTTTAAGAAGAATATCCGTTGCATATCCTATATCTTCGCCGGTCATATCGTCAACATTGCATGACAACTCAACGATATCATCCGTCAGATCCTCTGCTTCGCCGAGCATGGCTCTAAGGCAATTTGCGGTTTCGAAATCTTTTGTTCCCATTCCGTAACCTATCGCCTTAACGCTCATTACCGGCATATGTCCGAATTCATCCGCGAAGAATCTTACAAGAGCGGCTCCGGTAGGTGTACACAGTTCCCCTTCCGTATTGCCTTCATACATCGGGATCCCTTTGAGTATATTTGCCGTAGCGGGAGCCGGAACCGGAAGTGTCCCGTGGGCACACTTGACTTTTCCGTATCCTGTACATACCGGCGAGGCTACAACCCTGTCCGGTGATATCATATCAATAAGGATACATACCGAGGTAATGTCGCAGATCGCATCAGCCGTTCCGACTTCATGAAAATGTATGTCAGAAACGCTTACTCCGTGTGCAAGACTTTCCGCATCTGCTATCAGAGCGTAGATCTTTTTGACGTTTGACGAAACCGGATCGTTCAGAGGAAGATCTTCGATTATGTGTTCTATATCCGACATACCGCTGTGATGATGCTCATGATGGTGTTCGTGATGATGATCATGATGATCTTCATGATGATGTTCATGTTCGCCTTCGGCAACACCGTCAACACGTACGTCCATATGTGTTCCGGTTATGCCGCATTTAATGCTCTTTTGCGGCGTGACCTTTACACCCTTAAGACCAAGCGAGTTTATTTTATCAACAAACGAGATCCTGTCCTTCTCATCAAGAAGCTCATAAAGCGCTGCCGTGATCATATCCCCGGCAGCTCCCATACCAAGATCAAGATAAAGAGTTTTCATAAATCATTCCTTCCGCTCAACGGAAACGTGATTGATCATATCGGCCATATAACCGGCGCCGAAACCGTTATCGATATTTACTACCGACACTCCGCTCGCGCATGAATTAAGCATCGACAGCAGAGCCGAGAGCCCTTCAAACGAAGCTCCGTAACCGACACTCGTAGGCACGGCAATGACCGGGCAATCCGCAAGACCGCCTATGACACTTGCAAGTGCTCCTTCCATTCCCGCTATCGCTATTATGACCGTTGCTGTCATTATATCATCAAGGCGTGACAAAAGTCTATGCAGACCCGCAACTCCGACATCATATATTCTCGTGACCTCATTTCCGAGAAACTCTGCGGTAACCGCAGCCTCTTCGGCAACGGGAATATCGCTCGTACCGGCCGTTGCCACGACTATCTTTCCGATACCGCCGGATTTAGCGCCGGTTCCGACCGTAGCGATACGGGCTTCTTTATGATAACTTATGTTATTTATGTCGCTGAGCCTGTCAAAAACGTCTTCTGATATCCTTGTAACAAGGATGCTGTCCTGACCTTTTTCAAGCATGACCTCAATAATCTTCCGGATCTGATCCGGAGTCTTGCCTGCCCCGTATATGACCTCCGCCGTACCCTGCCTCAGCTTTCTGTGAAGGTCCACTTTTGCAAAATCAATATCCTCGAACGGTGCCTCTTTAAGCTTCAGTACGGCTTCCTCTACGGAAACCGTTCCGTTTTTGACTCCTTCCAGTATCGTTCTTATCTCATCTTTCATCCGATGTACCCAAATCTTTAAATGATATCTTTAACATAAATAAAGGCGGCAGCCATAAGCTTTACCGCCTTTTTGCTTCAGTTGTTACTCTTTAGTAGCGAGGTTCTCACAACCCCTTTCGGGTCTTTTACTATCAGTATAACGAGCCAGATGATCAGTCCGAGCGCCACAACCGATAACCCGAGGTAAAAATCATTCAGCATATCCGCAGGCTCCTGGGCAAAGAACTCAGCCCCTATCTCGGAATATTCCACTATCGCATCCACAAGCCACATTATGGAAGCTCCCCAGAACATAAGGCAGAGCGTTCCGAGCTGCATCGATCGATCAGGTGCTTTGCGATACCAGATCACGGTACATATAATAGCGGCAAAAACAGTTGTAAGCAATGTCATGTCACGCCTCCTCCTTTACCGTATCCGTATCTTTGCTGTCCCTGTTCTCGATAACTTTTGAAGCTACAAGCATACCGCCCCATATAAGTGTCACGAGAATTGCCATACCGACTCCGGCCGTGCCCATTTCGGCAAGCATCTCCGATGTTTCTCCGTTCTGTACTGCTGTAAGGAACGGAAATGTCGGTATAACCTCACCGTGCCACAGATGTTCGAATGCAAGAAGAGCGCTGCCTCCCCAGAGCATTTTGTTAAGCCATCCGAGCTTCTCCGAAAACTTAACCCTGGGAACTTCGGTCTCAATTCTTTCCGTTTCGTTCTTCTGTTCTTTGGATCTGATGATCTTCTCGGCTACGGTAGTTACGACAGCCTCGGTTGTCGGTACAAGAAAACAAGCCATAATATGCCTCCCTTAATCGTTTACTGTTATGATTCTACTATCTGTCAGCCTATGAGTTCAAGAAGTTTTTCTCTTGTCTGCACTCCGAGAGCCGAACCTGTTTCGGCTCCGTTTTTGAACACCTTTATCGTAGGTATGCTCATGATGTTGAATCTTGCGGCCAATTCCTCCTCATCATCGACATTAACTTTGCCGACTACGTATGTTCCGTCAAATTCCTCGGCAAACTTCTCGATGACCGGTCCCATCATCCTGCAGGGTCCGCACCACGGTGCCCAGAAATCGACGATCGCCGGCTTATCTGCCTGAAGAATTTCTTTTTCGAAATTGTCATTTGTAATAACAAGTTCAGCCATGTTTTTCCTCCCTATTCTATAAACTCATTTCATTGTTATCAGTTCGTACTGTCTTGTTCCTATTCCAATCTTCTCCGCGTGTTCCAGGCATTCTTTCCATGATGTGTTATGGTTGCTGTTCTTGAACACATCTCCGTGATCATGGAACCCGGGAGAAGCCATATTGTCACCGAGCTGACTGTTTCTTATGGGTTCCGCCTTCTGACAAAGATCAACGCACGCCATATCAAGAGCCACCGGGTCGAATGATGCGAGCATTCCGATATCGGGAAGGATCGGTGCGTCATTCTCTCCGTGACAGTCACAGTTCGGTGAAACATCGGTTATAAGGCTGATATGAAAATGCGGCCTGTTGTTAACTACCGCCAATGTATATTCCGCCACACGGCGTCCGAGCATCTCTGCCGCATCCCAGTTATCGTTCTCAATTGCATCAAAAGCACACGCTCCGATACATCTTCCGCATCCTTTGCACTTCTCGGGATCGATCCATGCCTTGCCATCCTTATACACGAACGCATCCGATCCGCACTCCATGGTGCATCTCTTGCAGCCTCTGCACTTCTCGGTGATCACATGAGGATGTCCGCTGTTATGCTGGTGCATCTTACCGGCACGGCTTCCGCAGCCCATTCCGATGTTCTTGATAGCACCGCCGAATCCGGCCTGCTCATGACCCTTGAAGTGATTCAATGATATTATTATATCCGCATCCATTACGGCCCTGCCGATATAAGCTTCCTTACAGTACTCTCCGTTCGGTATCGGAACGACAACATCATCTGTACCGCGAAGCCCGTCACCGATCAGTATCTGGCATCCCGTTGTCACCGTATTGAATCCGTTTATGTTCGCACAGTCAAGATGCTCGAGAGCATTCTTGCGGCTGCCGGGATACAGCGTATTGCAGTCTGTCAGAAAAGGCATTCCTCCGTTCTCTTTGATTACATCCGCAACGGCTTTGGCATAGTTCGGACGAAGGTATGCAAGATTGCCGAGTTCACCGAAATGCATCTTGATTGCAACAAACTTTCCGTCCATGTCGATCGATCCGATACCGGCCATCCTGATAAGTTTCTGAAGCTTCTTGGTTAGACTGACTTCGAGTACCGTACGAAAATCCGTGAAATATACTTTTGATCTTTCCATAAGAACCCTTTCAAATAAAAAAGCGGAACAGAACACACTATAATGTGATTTTATTCTGATTCCGCATGATTAACAAGTCATTTTTTTACCGTCCGATTATCATTTTCCGTCGTCGGTAAGCAGCATCCTGTCGTTATCAAGGGCGCGTCCGCTTCTGGCCCTGAACTTTTCGAGAAGGTCCTCGACGTTCATCCCCGCCCTCTCTTGCCTGTCCATATCGAATATGATGTTTCCTTCATCCATCATAAGTGTCCTGTTTCCCTGGGTGAGAGCCGACTGCATGTTATGAGTGATGACAAGGCATGTCAGATGATTTTCGCTTGCGATACGCTCTGTAAGTTGCATTACCTTTGCGCTCGCTTCCGGATCGAGTGCCGCCGTGTGCTCATCGAGAAGGAGCAGTTTCGGGGGATTGATCGTTGCCATCATAAGCGTAAGCGCCTGTCTCTGGCCTCCCGAAAGAAGTCCCACGGGGCTGTCCATGCGGTCTTCAAGTCCCATGTCAAGAAGAGCTACTTTCTCCCGAAGCGCCTTCCTGTCCTTTTTCGAAATCCGCGAAAGCCAACCTCCGCTTCCCGCCGCCAGAGCAAGGTTTTCCTCTATGCTCATATCGGGAGCGGTGCCCTTTAACGGATCCTGAAACAGCCGTCCGATGGATCTGGCCCGGATATGTTCGGGTGTAAGCGTTATATCTTCCCCGTCAAGGATTATGCTTCCCGAGTCGGTCAGAAATGTCCCCGCTATCGCATTGAAAAGCGTTGATTTTCCTGCACCGTTGGCTCCTATTATCGAAATGAAATCGCCGTCGTTTACCGTAAGTGACAAGCCGCAGAGTGCCTTTTTCTCGTTTACGGTCCCGGGATTGAATGTTTTGTGGATGTTATCTATCTTCAGCATTTCTTCTTCTCCAATCTCCGGGCAAGTTCGGGATATCTGCTCTTAAGATAAGGCCCCGATATCGCAAGAATGACGATAACGGATGATACAAGTTTTAACATATATGCCGGCATGTTGAACCGGAGTGCGATTGTATAAACAAGTCGGAATACAAACGCTCCGACAACCGTTCCCGCTATCTTAAAGCCCATTCTCCTGCTCCTTATGAACGTCTGTCCGATAAGAAGGGATGCCAGAGCGATCGTGACCATTCCCGATCCGATGTCTATATTGACCGATTTTTGCGACTGTGCAAGAAGGCATCCCGAAAGAGCCGTAAATGAGTTGGATACACAAAGCCCTATGATCGTTGTCATGACCGGATTGATCGATGATGAACGAACCATATCGGGATTGTTTCCCGTTGCCCTTATCGCAAGGCCTATCCTTGTCTTTAAGAAAAGATACAGAAATGCCGCAACCGCAATGACTGCGGTTGTGGCAATTATGAGTTTGTTGATCTCAAGCGGACAGATTCTGTCAATCACAGACTGCATTTTTGTAAACACCGTTTCGGTCTTGTTCATGTTAAGAAGCGAACTTCCTCCCATGATGCCGATATTGACCGAATAAAGCGCGGTATTCATTATTATCCCGGCAAGAAGGCTGTCAACGCCCATCTTCGTCTGAAGAAAAGCCGTGATGAATCCGGATATCACTCCCGCAAACATCGCCGCAAAGATCGACATATACGGGTGTCCGGAAAGAGCTACTACGGCCCCTACCGTGGCGCCGAGGGTGAAGCACCCGTCGGTCGAAAGATCACACACGTTGAGCATCGAATAGCTCAAAAACAGTGCGAGTACGGTAAGTGAACTGATCAGTCCGAGTTCTAAAGCAGTCTGTAATAAAGGTATCATTGTTCAAAACTCTCCGCTGTTGTTATCTCCTGGATTCTCAGGCAGTAAGGCTCAAACACCTTGTTAAGTTCATCATAGTTAAGACCGAGTTCTTTGCAGATGTCTGTGTTGATCGTTGCAGTTCCGTTGTCAAAAGTCATAACGGGTGTCTTGGCGGGATCGTTTCCGTCAACGAGGATGCCTTTTACCATATTTGCCGTCTCAACACCGAGGTTTGCATAGTCAACACCGTATCCGAGGAATGCTCCGTTGAGTGCGAACGAATCCGCTCCCGTATAATGAGGAATACCTGCCTTTGAAAGGATCTCGTATATTGACAGTTCAGCCGTCATAACCGTATTGTCGGTAGGTGTGAATATCGCATCCACTCCGTCGGCAACCATAGCCTGTGCCGCAAGAACGATCTCATCAACATTTGTTCCCGTATGCTCAACGTACTCAACACCCTTGTCGTCAAGATACTTCTTTGCCGCTTCAATAGGCGCCGTGCTTGCGTCCTGGCCTATATCGTAGAGAAGACCGATCTTCTTCGCATCCGGATTGTTGGCAAATATAAGGTTCATTATCGCGTTTGTGTCAAGGTAATCACTTGTTCCTGTGATATTTCCGCCCGGTGCATCGTTTGATGCAACAAGTCCTGCCCCTTCGGGATCCGATACCGCCGCAAACACAACCGGAATGTTCTTTCCTTCCGTGAGGCTCTGCATCGTCATTGCAACGGGGGTAGCGACACCGATCATAAGATCCACATCGTCGGCGATAAAGTTGGCAACGATCTGGTTAAGGACGTTGGGGTCCGCGTTACAGTTGTCGTATTCGATCTCAAACTTAACATTGCTCTCTTTTCCGATCGTCTCAAGCTGTGCCTTGATATTGTCGACGATCTGATTGAGCGATGCATCGTCAACATAGTTGCATATACCAACCTTGAATGTCTGGACTGCATCTCCCGCTGCATCTGCCGCTTCCGCGACATCAACCGATACCTTGGCATTATCGGGTAATGCTCCGGCGCATCCCGCAAGTCCTGTTGCGATCGCAGCTGTCATAATTAATGCTGCTGCTTTCTTCATCATCTTCTTCATTGTCTTTGTCTCCTTTTCTTTTGTTAAAAAGTTTTGTTGGCTAAGACATGGTTGGGATTCTGCTTCATGGCAATAAAAAATCCTGTCCCACATCACTTAAGTGCTGGGACAGGATGAAATATCCTGCGGTGCCACCCGGCTTGATGCTTTCGCATCCACTCAACGCATACCAACATATGCTGACTTTGTTTACGAAGTGTCTGCTCCGTCTCCCATACTCACCTTACGGCTTTCCGTTCGCCCTCGAAAGTCCATTCGGACCTGTATTCTTTATCGCAATCCCACCGCCTGCGACTCTCTTTAAAGAAGTGACAGTACCTACTACTCTTTCTCATCGGTTTTGTTAACTTATATCACAGGGCCCGATTAATTGTCAACAAAAAATTTTAATTAGGATCAAATTCCAGTATATCGCCCTCATTCCCGCGACCTTCCGGAAGCGGAATAACATCAGCGATAACTTCCGCTGTTTCTTCATATGCGGCGATCATATCGTCATGATCCTTTTCGATCGTAAATGCATCACCCGATTTGGCTGCGGCTTCAAGTCTTGCAGCCGTCTCTGACAGCTGTGAAGCCCCGAGCATTTTTGATGAACTCTTAAGTGCATGAACGAATATCGAATATTCCTTCCAGTCTTTTCGCTCAAAACCACTCTTCATACTTTCCGCTTTTTCCGGGTGACTTGTCACGAATTCAACAAGAAGTTCCCTGTAGAGTTTCTCATTGTTATCGCAATACTTCAGCCCTGCCGCCGGATCCATTCCCGCTCTTTTAAGGCCTTCGAGTTTTTCTATGGCACGGGATATCTCTTCACCCTCATTAACATATCCCTTCTTCACCCGTTCGATCTTATCTTCCGGAATATACTTTGCAAGCATCGTCTCCAACGAATGACTGTCTATAGGTTTTGTAATATAATCCGAGAATCCTTCGGCAAGATACCTTTCCCTTGCACCCACGACAGCATCGGCGGTCAGACAGATCACCGGAACGTCCGCGCTTGCTCCACCTGTGGTGGCACGTATGGTGTGAAGTGTTTCGGTACCGTCCATTCCGGGCATACGCTGATCCATAAGTATCACATCATACCTGTTTTCCTTTGCAAGTTCTACCGCTTCGGCGCCGCTGTTAACCGATTCAAACCGGATCATCGTATCCTTCAGCAGGTTTACAACAACATCGATATTGATCTGTGTATCATCAACGATAAGCACCTTCGCATCCGGGGCCCGGAAAGACTCGCGATAATTTCCGGTGCTGGAAGCTTTTTTCTCCTTCCGGTCACGGAAATCACCTATCGGTACATCCGCAAAGATCTTTTGAGGAATTGTGACGGTAAATACCGATCCCTTGCCGTATTCGCTCTCAACCTCTATCTTTCCGTCCATCATCTCAAGAAGACGCTGCGTGATAACAAGACCGAGGCCTGTTCCCTCAACGGTACTGTTTCTTTCCATCTCAAGGCGTTGGAACTTCATGAAAAGTTTGTCGGCGTCTTCCTTCCTGATTCCGATACCGGTATCTTTAACCGCAAACTTAAGCACGACCTTTCCGTCTTCCGTCCTTTGTCCGGAAAGAACCACATTTACCGATCCGCGTTCGGTATACTTTACGGCATTATTTAAAATATTGGTGAATATCTGTCTTACGCGAAGTTCATCCCCGTAAAGCTCATCGGGAAGCGACCGGTCTGCGTCCATCGAAAATTCCAGACACTTGGCGGAGGCACGAAGCTGTGCCATGTCGTTTAACGCACTGAGCATCTGGCCCAGACGGTAACGCGATTCCACAAGATCCATCCGTCCGGCTTCGATCTTTGAAAAATCAAGTATATCATTAACTATCGCAAGAAGATTATGCCCGGCGTTCTCAACCTCGCTCGCATACTCCACTATATTACTTACCGATTCGTCTTCCGGATCGGTTTGGCCGTTCTCCTGCATTTTCCGTCCTTCACGAAGGATCATCTCATTCATCCCGAGAACGGCATTTATCGGTGTCCTTATCTCATGGGACATGTTTGCGAGAAAATCACTTTTCGCGTGATTGGCGCTTTCCGCACGGACTTTTTCTTCAAGAAGTTCACCCTGATAACGCACAAACGGTCTGACGATACTTACCGAAAGAAGTGCAGCAACGAGAAGTGAGATCAAAAGAATGACCACATAGCTTATGACAGTCGATTTCATCTGAGAATACAGCTGACTCTCGAACCAGTCTGCGGAAAAATCAACCGCTATGATTCCGGCAACGTTTCCTGACGAATCAAACACCGGACTGTATGCACTGTAGAACTCTCCCCACTTGTCGGAATACGGAACCTCGTCAACAGCGGCGACTCCTTTCCCTGCGCTTGAAAGAGCCCTTGTATACTCTACGCTGTCCCCGTATGCAGCCGGGCTGACCTGATCGAGATCCATCGTGAAGATGAAGTTATCCTCCGTCTCCTCTTTGATGCTGTATATATACTCCAGTTCGACATTGTCCCTGAAAACGGCGAGTTTATTGTAAAGGGCATTGTAATCGTCGTTTCCGACGTCCTCTTTTTTAAGCGTCTTAAGGTAATCGCCGTCAA
Organism: Lachnospiraceae bacterium; assembly: GCA_016281675.1. The sequence continues at coordinate 1,586 of JAEEJD010000042.1, read as the reverse complement.
TCGAGCCCGCCGCGCAATTCGCGATATCAAGCATTCTCTGCTGTATGGCTTTTCTTATTCCGTCCCTTGCTCTGTAAACGGATACCGCGCAGAAAAGGATACTTGAAACAAGCAGGATCGCCTCCACCATGAAAAAGATCTTGGTGGACAGGCTGCTTCCGGTTTTTCTGTCTCTTTTAAACGGAGCCAACTGTCGCTCTCCCTTTTTTTCTGATAAACTGCATAACCACGCCCGCAGCGATGAGTGCAAGTCCGAGGCCGTCCGTCAGGGTGCCCGGGAATATCAGCATAATACCGCCCGCGGTAAATAGTAAACGTTCAATGATCAGCATATCGGTAAGAAGGAATCCCTCCAATGCCGATGCAACGCCGACAATCCCCAAAAGGGCCGTGATATATATCATTATCACGCCTGAAAACTCCGTATCAATCAGAAGCATCTCGGGATTAAAGCAGAATATGTACGGAATCAAAAATGCGCCTACGGCCATTTTTGTTGCCGCAACAGCCGTCCTCATCGGATTGGATTTGGCTATAGCACTTCCCGCATAGGCTGCCAGTGCAACCGGAGGTGTGATATCCGCAACAATTCCGAAATAGAACACGAAGAAATGTGCCGCAAGGATCGGAACTCCCATACGCGTGAGTATCGGAGCGCATGTTGCCGCCATGATACAGTATGTTGCCGTTGTGGGAACACCCATTCCAAGCACTATACAACAGAGCATGGTCAGAAACAGTGCTATGAAGAGCTTGTTTCCGGCTACCGCTACGATCGCGTTGATCATCTCGTTTGCAAGACCTGTCATAGTGATCGTTCCCGAAATGATACCCGCAACACCGCAGGCAGCACCTACCGTTATCGTACCCCTTCCTCCGGCCTCAAGAGACTCGAAGAATTTCTTCAGCGTGAAACGGTTTCCGCTTACGAATCCGTCCACGATACCTACGGCAATGGCAACCACTATTGAATAAGCGGCAGCTCTCTGCATCGTCATCATGTTTTTTGAAACCCAGACAACGAGTAGCACAAGAGGTGCCAACAGATATATCTTCTTTAAAAGCTTTGAAAACTTCGGAAGTTTCTCTGCCGGAATTCCGGTCAGTCCGTGCTTTTTCGCCTCAAGATGAACCGCGATAAATATGCCGGTAAAATACAGAACGGCCGGGAAGACGGCTCTCTTCAGTATATCCGAATACGGAACTCCGATTATGTCGGCCATAAGGAATGCGGCGGCTCCCATTATGGGAGGCATGATCTGTCCTCCCGTGGACGCCGCGGCCTCAACCGCTCCGGAAAACTCCGATCTGTATCCCGTATCTTTCATCATCGGTATCGTAACAGATCCGGTGGTAACGGTATTACCTACCGAAGAACCGCTTACCATTCCGCACAGTGCCGAAGAAATAACGGCCACCTTTGCCGGGCCGCCGGCAAATCTTCCGGCTATACAATTTGCCAGATTGATGAATAGCTCCGATATACCGGTGCGTTCCAAAAAAGCGCCGAATATGATAAATACGACTATGTACTTTGAACATACATTGATCGGCGTCGACAAAATACCTGTCTTGGCGTAAAACAG
>JAEEJD010000041.1 GCA_016281675.1 Lachnospiraceae bacterium | reverse complement strand
GTTCCTCCGCAAGGATAAAGAGGGCAACAACATCCTCGTGGTCGTTAACTTTGCCGATATAGACAGAACGGATTACAAGATTGGTGTTCCGTTCCCGGGCAAGTACAAAGAGATATTCTCGAGTGACGATCTCGCATTCGGCGGAAGAGGAGTCGTGAATCCGAGAGTGAAAAGGTCCAAGGCCGACGAATGTGACGGACGTGAATTCTCGATAAGGATCAATGTTCCCGCGCTTAGCGTAAGTGCATTTTCGTGTACGTATTTTACTCCCGAGGAGCTCAAGTATTACCATGCTCCGGTAAAGAAGAAGAGACGCCGCAAACATTGAACAAAAGGGCGTTTTCTGGTATAATATTTCGGAATTTTTCATAGCCTTTAAGGCCTCTTACGGAAAGGAAAGATATGAGTATAGGCAAAGCCATTCTTATGGGTGTCATACAGGGTCTGACGGAATTTCTGCCGGTCTCGTCTTCGGGACACCTCGGGCTTATTAAAGCATTGTTTGATACTGGTGATAACAGCATTCTGTTTGACATATTGCTTCATTTTGCGACGCTTATCGCTATAGTGGCGGTATTTTACAAGGATGTACTCAGACTTGTCATTGAGTTCGGCGGGATGTGCCGTGACATAGGACTGAACATAGCTGCTCTCGGAAAGAGCCTCTCCGGCGGAAGGGATCCGGAGTATGTCAGGGTCATCGACAATCCGTACCGCAAGTTCGTATTGATGCTTATCATTTCAACGGTTCCAACCGGAATAATCGGTGTGTTCATGAAGGATGTCGTTGAATTCACATCCGGCAATCTTATCGTTACCGGCATATGTCTGATCTGTACGGGCGCGATACTTGCGATGTCCGATTTTCTCGCAGACGGTGACAGGAAGCTCAAAGAAGCCAATTACGGTGATGCGTTTGCCATCGGTACGGCGCAGGGTGTAGCTACACTTCCGGGACTTTCGAGAAGCGGTACCACGATAGTAGCCGGACTGTTATTGGGACTTGATCGTAAGTTTGCAGCAAAGTATTCGTTCATAATGAGCATCCCCGCGGTTCTCGGAGCGCTCGTTCTCGAACTTTTTGACATAGGGACCGAGTCGGTAACGGCCGGAGATGTCGGATGTTTTATCGTCGGGATGCTGATCGCGGCGATCATCGGATACGTTGCGCTTCGGCTGATCATGAATATCATCGTAAGCAGATACTTTAAGTTTTTTGCAGCGTATTGTGCGCTTATGGGTATCGTTTCCATAATCGTCTACTTCGTCAAGAGATAGGCATTTTTACGGGGAATCAATAAGGGAAAATCACGAGGTGGAGACAATTGGCAAAGGGGTCTAGCAGAGGAAGGAAACCCTCAACCGGATCGAGGAAAAAACTTAAAAAGAACCAGAATCCCGGTATAGCGGAAGAGATACTTCTATTCGGAGCTCTCGGTGTCGCGATACTGATGTTTCTCGGGTGTTGCAAACTGCTCGGGTCTTTTACCGCCGTTCACGATATTCTTGTCGGAGTACTCGGAATGGTCGGATATCTGTTCCCGTTCATTTTCTTTATCGTAAGCGCGATCCTGATATCAAATAAATGGGAAAAGGTGGCAAAGGTTAAGCTCTCCGCCAGCATTGTTCTGATCATCATTCTGTGCATCACCGCCCAGCTGATCTTCGGCTCGAAGTTTATCGATCCCGCAAGGATATCGGATGTCGATTTCGGATCTTTATATAACGACAGCGCAAAGAACGGGGGATTCATAGGCGGCGTGCTTGCACGCTTTCTGTGGAAATATATCGGAATTGCCGGAACGATCGTTATCCTGATCGTTCTGTTTATCATTTGTATAGTGCTTCTTACGGACAGATCGTTCTTCACAAGCATTAAGGAGGGAACGAAGATCTTAAGCGAGGATGCGAGGCGTAATGCCGAGTATCGACGTAAACTTAACGAAGTCAGGAGCATGGAGAGAGAGGAGCGCGATCTCGAACGCTGGGAGAAGCGCCGGGCATCACATGAGAAGCATGTGGCCAGGCAGGAGGCAAAGCGTGAAGCACAGCTTGAGGAGAGAAAACGTCGTGCCGAGGAACGCAAGGCCGAGAACGCGGGAAGAGTGCATTTCGATGCAAGCGATCTGAAGAAGAACGCGCCGAAGGATCTGGAACCTCTCGCTTATGAAGAGGCCGAACTTGAGGTCGATGAGATCGAAGAAGAGGCCGATGACACTTATACATATCCCGGCGAGAGCGTTGTAAGCGAGGAAGAACTTACGGCGATCCGGGGGCCCGAGTCGATGTTCTACGGAAGTTCCGATTCCTATGTTTCGACGATACACAAGGAACCTAAAGAGGAAGAAGAGACTCCGGTTGAAGAGGCCGGCGGACTTATGTCCGGTACCAAGCTCGAGAAGCGCGACTACAGCGGTGAAGTAACCGAGATCACGGGATTTTACGAAGGGGCCAGTGAAGAGGAACTGTTCGGTGTACCCGAGCCTACGGAAACCCCGAGACCGAATGTTAAGACACGCCACCGTATAAGCATAAGCTCCGAAGAGGATGCCGCACAAAAGGAAGCATACGAGCGCGATATGTATGTTGACGATGCGGAAACGTTTGAGGAGGAATACGGCGACGTAGCTGATATATTCGACAAGAGGAAGACCAATGAGGTTGTTCCGAAGGTCAAACCCAAGACTTCTCACGGAATCAATCTTGCGGAAGAAAATCGCAAGCCCGCACCCGAATCGGGAGTTGTCACTCGCGGCAAATCCATACGCGGTACAAAAGGCGGCAGGATCAAACTTCCTACCGCGGACCTTCTCAATGCGGTGAAGATCACCGAGAAGATCAATCCTACCGCGGAGCTTAATGAGACAGCAAGGGAACTTAAAGAGACACTTGCGAATTTCGGACTTGAGATACAGATACTCGGCAGTTCGAGAGGACCCGCAGTTACAAGATACGAGATACAGATGCCTACCGGCGTGTCCGTCAAGAAGATAACGGGACTTGCCGATGACATAATGATGAGTCTCGGTGCCAAAGATATCAGGATCGAAGCTCCGATACCCGGCAAGAAAGCGGTCGGAATAGAGCTTCCGAACAAAGAGAGCACCATGGTGCATTTCCGTGAACTCATCGAGAGTTCCGCTTTCAAGAAGTTTGATTCAAAGGTCGCGTTTGCGGTCGGTAAGGACCTTGCCGGAGATATTGTTGTTACCGACATCGCAAAGATGCCGCATCTTCTCATTGCCGGCGCGACCGGATCGGGTAAATCCGTTTGTATCAATACGCTCATCATGAGCATACTTTACAAAGCCTCGCCTTCGGAAGTAAGGCTCATAATGATAGATCCGAAGATGGTTGAACTGTCCGTATATAACGGCATACCTCATCTTCTGATACCTGTCGTTACTGATCCGAAGAAGGCAAGTTCGGCGCTTGCCTGGGCTGTCAATGAGATGACGGAGCGTTATCAGAAATTTGCGCAGCTTGAGGTTCGTGACATGAAGGGATACAATGCGAAGCTCGCATCGGATCCTTCGCTTACGGCAGACGGAGAGCACTCTAAGATGCCGCAGATCGTCATAGTAGTTGACGAGCTTGCGGATCTTATGATGGTGGCGGCCAAAGAGGTTGAGGAATCCATTTGCCGTCTGGCTCAGCTTGCGAGGGCGGCCGGAATATACCTGATCCTTGCAACGCAACGTCCTTCCGTTGATGTCATAACAGGACTGATCAAAGCGAACATGCCCAGCCGTATCGCATTCTCCGTTTCGTCAAATGTTGATTCGAGAACGATACTGGATATGGCGGGTGCTGAGAGACTTCTCGGAAACGGAGACATGTTCTTCTATCCGAGAGGATACAATAAGCCTGCGAGAGTTCAGGGTGCTTTCGTCTCCGACGACGAAGTTGCACGTGTAGTTGAGTATCTTAAGAGTCAGACCGACGGAGATACTTATGATCTCAAGGCACAGTCGGCCGTAGAGGCAGGAGCCGCAGGATCTTCATCATCCGGATCTCCCGGACTTGTGGATCCGAGCGGAGTATATGACGATCTGTTTGCCGCAGCCGGGCAGGCAGTTATCGAATCTCAGAAAGCAAGCATCGGAATGCTTCAGAGAAGGTTTAAGGTAGGGTTCAACAGAGCTGCCCGTATAATGGATCAGCTTTGCGACGAGGGTGTAGTCGGTCCCGAAGAGGGAACCAAACCGAGGCGCATCCTTATGACATCGGACGAATTCAACGAAATGCTGGAGGAGAAGAATCATCAATGAAGACAGATATTGAGATCGCGCAGAGCGCGAAAATGCTGCCCATTTGCGAAGTTGCCGCCAAGCTCGGCCTGACTGATGATGATATTGAACTGTACGGAAAGTATAAGTGTAAGATTACCGAGGAATACCTTAGAAGCATAGACAGCAAAGAGAACGGTAAACTTGTTCTTGTTACGGCGATCAATCCGACACCGGCGGGAGAAGGCAAGACAACGACAAGTATCGGTCTTGCTATGGGTCTTAACCGTCTCGGAAAGAATGCGATACTCGCACTTCGAGAGCCTTCGCTCGGACCTTGTTTCGGGCTTAAGGGCGGAGCTGCCGGAGGAGGTTATTCTCAGGTGGTTCCGATGGACGAACTCAATCTTCACTTCACGGGTGATTTTCACGCGATAACGAGTGCAAACAATCTGTGCGCCGCGCTTCTTGATAACCATATCCAGCAGGGAAACGAACTTAATATAGATACGAGAAATATCGTGCTCAAGCGATGTGAAGACATGAATGACAGGGTGCTTCGTAATATTGTTGTCGGACTCGGAGCCAAGGCGGACGGTTTTGTCCGTGAGGATCATTTCGTCATAACCGTCGCATCCGAGATCATGGCGATCCTCTGTCTTGCATCGGATCTTGACGATCTTAGAAGAAGACTGTCCCGAATGGTTGTTGCATATGACATTAACGGAAATATAGTCACCGCGAATGATATTCATGCGGTTGGCTCGATGATGGCACTTCTGAAAGATGCCGTAAAGCCCAATCTGATACAGACTCTCGAGCATACGCCGGCACTTGTTCACGGCGGTCCGTTTGCAAATATCGCACACGGATGCAATTCCGTAAGAGCAACAAAAGCTGCGCTTAAAATGGGAGATATAGCGATCACCGAGGCCGGGTTCGGTGCTGATCTTGGCGCCGAGAAGTTTCTTGACATCAAGTGCCGCGAGGCCGGTCTTCGCCCGGATGCGTGCGTTATAGTTGCTACCGTGAGGGCTCTTAAATATAACGGAGGAGTATCGAAGGAGAACCTTTCGAACGAGAATCTTGATGCTCTTAAAAAGGGTATTGTCAATCTCGAGAAGCATATCGAAAATATTCAGAAATACGGCATTCCGGTTGTAGTAACACTTAACCGCTTCGTTTCCGATACAGATGCGGAACTAAGCTTTGTCAAAGAGTTTTGCGAGAAGAAAGACTGCAGTTTCGCACTGTCCGAAGTTTGGGCCAAAGGCGGTGAAGGCGGGGAAGAGCTTGCGAAAGCTGTTCTTGATACGCTTGAGAACAGGAAGAGTGATTACAAACCGCTCTATAATCTTGATATTTCCATAAAAGAAAAGATAGAGACGATTGCCAAAGAAATATACGGAGCAGGCACTGTAAACTTTGCCGACAGCGTTATAAAAAAGATGGCTGAACTGGAGAAGCAGGGATTTGACAAGCTTCCCGTATGCATGGCGAAGACACAGTATTCGCTTTCGGATGACCCTGCGCTTCTTGGTCGTCCCGAAGGATTCACTCTTAATGTAAGGGATATGTATGTGTCAGCCGGAGCCGGATTCATTGTGGCTCTTACGGGTAACATCATGACGATGCCGGGTCTTCCGAAGAAGCCTGCGGCGTTTGATATCGATGTCGATGAGAACGGAAAGATAACCGGATTATTTTAAAGTGCAGGAGGAAGCAATGCCAAAGATCATTGACGGTAAACTTATAAGCACAACGATCAAGGATGAACTTAAACAGGAAGTGGCCGAAAGCGGATTAAAGGCTACACTTGCCGTTATACAGGTCGGGTCGGATCCGGCAAGCAGCGTTTATGTCGGGAATAAGAAGAAGGCCTGTGAATACATAGGGATAGGATCGAAGTCTTTTGAACTTCCCGAGGAGACTACCGAGGAAGAACTCCTGAAGCTTATCGATGATCTCAACTGCGATGATGATATTAACGGGATTCTTGTCCAGCTTCCCGTTCCTAAACATATCGATGATAAGAAGATCATAAACAGGATTTCACCGTTAAAAGACGTTGACGGATTTCATCCGGAATCCGTGGGAAACCTTTGTATAGGACAGGACGGATTTATCAGCTGTACTCCCGCGGGAATTATTGAACTGTTAAAGAGAAGCGATATTTCGATAGAGGGTAAAGAGTGTGTCGTTATCGGACGAAGCAATATCGTCGGCAAGCCGATGGCACTCCTTCTTTTGGCAAACAACGGTACGGTTACGGTGTGCCATTCCAGAACGAAGGATCTGAAGAGTATTTGTAAAAGAGCGGATATTCTTGTTGCTGCGGTCGGAAAGCCAAAGATGATAACGGCCGAATACGTCAAAGAAGGCGCCGTTGTAATTGATGTCGGTATCCATCGTATGGATAACGGAAAGCTTTGCGGCGACGTCGATTACGATGATGTTGCACCCCACACAAGTGCGATCACTCCGGTACCGGGAGGTGTCGGACCGATGACGATCGCAATGCTCATGGTCAATTGCGTTAAAGCGGCCAAACGGAGATAGCAGGTAATGCAGTGTAAAGTCTGTAATGCTTTTATTCCGGAAGGCTACATGTATTGTCCGGTCTGCGGGGAAGAGATCATAATCGTCTCCGATTTCGAGATAAAGCTCGAGGACAATATAGATGTGGCAGCTCTGTCGAAGACGACGGAGATACCGGATCTGTCAGGTGTGCTCCAAAAGCCTGATATAACAAAAGAAATAGGCGGGGTCAAACCTCCCGTCAGGATGAAGCCGAAGAAAGATACCAAAGGCGATAACGCCAAAGCAAAGCCTGTCATAAACAAGAAGCTGGCTGTGCTGCTTGCGTCAATCGGCGCCGTGTTCGTTATCGGCTGTATAATCGGCGGGATAGCGATCGCCAGATATTTTTCGTATGATGACCAGTTTGCGAAAGCAACCGCCGAATTTGAAAGCGGAGATCTCAAAAAGGCGATCAAAACGGCGAAGCATTTAAACAGCCTTGATAATGACAAGACCGGGAAGATGCTCCTTGCCGATATTTATATCGCGGATCATAACTATGATGCTGCGATCGCCGTACTGTATGATGCACTCAACTATTATCCGGATGATGTAACGCTCTACGACAGGATAGTGGACTGCTATAAGACGGAAGGCGACAACAAAGGGATCAACGAACTTATAAACAACAGCAAGGATTCGACGCTGGCTCTTCGTTATTCCGATTATGTGTCGATATCGCCGTCATTCTCGCTTGAATCCGGAACATATATCGAACCGGATCCGATCAAGCTGTCCGTCCCGGGTGAGGGAACGATATATTACACGGTCGACGGTTCGACTCCGACCGAAGAATCGTTTTCGTATATGGGTCCGATCCCTCTCGAGGAAGGAACAACGGTTATATCCGCTATAAATATAAACGAAAAAGGAATCGTCAGTGAGGTAGTGACCAACACATATGAGGTGGAGCTTGATGTTCCCGATCCTCCGGAGCTTCTTGTGGAATCCGGAACGATCACGAAGCCGGAGCTTATCGGTGTGCTGGCTCCCGAAGACAAAACGGTATATTACACGACCGACGGAAGTGTTCCGACTGTTGAATCCAAGGAGTATTCGGAACCCTTTCTGATGCCTATAGGAAAGAGTACTTACTCGTTTATCTGCGTCAGCAGCAACGGACTCGTATCCGAACCGGTCGTTGCAAATTACAATCTCAACATGAATGTCGCCGTTGCGAAGGACATGGCTGAATACGCAATTTCATACCAGCTGGCAAGCCTCGGCGAGATCACCCTCGGAAAATCATACAAGGCTGAGTACGGATTTTCCGATGCGGAAAGGTCGTATTACATAATCAGGGAATATGAAGGAAATTCTTCGACAGGCAGAATGTTTGCCGTTGATATAAAAAGCGGAGAGTTGTTCAGGTTTAGCAAGGAGGAGAAAAAATGTATAAGATTTTAAAGGCATGTGACCTGGCCTCTAACATCTTCCTTATGGAAGTTGAGGCAAAGCGTGTGGCGGCTGCATGCGAACCCGGACAGTTTGTCATCGTTAAGATGGATGAGAGAGGGGAGCGTATACCGCTTACTATCTGCGATTACGACAGGCAGAAGGGCACGATCACGATCGTTGTTCAGACGATCGGAGCGTCTACAACGAGAATGCAAAAACTTAAGGCAGGAGATTCATTCCGCGATTTCGTCGGACCTCTCGGACGTCCTTCGGAATTTGTCAGCGAAGACATAGAGTCACTCAAGAAGAAAAAGATCCTGTTCGTCGGAGGCGGACTCGGAACCGCACCTGTTTATCCTCAGGTCAAATGGCTCCACGAGCACGGAATCGATGCCGATGTCATAGTCGGTGCAAAGACAAAAGATCTCGTAATACTTGAGGACGAGATGAAAGCCGTTGCCGGAAACCTTTATATAACTACCGATGACGGATCATATCAGAGAAAAGGCATGGTCACGGAAGTGATCAAAGATCTTGTCGAGAATCAGGGGGTCAAGTACGACGTGTGCATCGCGATCGGCCCTATGATCATGATGAAGTTCGTATGCCTTCTTACGAAAGAACTCGGTATTCCGACGATCGTATCCATGAATCCGATAATGGTTGACGGTACCGGAATGTGTGGCGCATGCAGACTGATAGTCGGAGACGAAGTCAAGTTTGCCTGTGTTGACGGGCCTGAATTCGACGGACATCTTGTTGATTTCGATCAGGCGATGAAACGTCAGAATCTTTATAAGACCGATGAAGGACGTGCACTTCTTGCGGAGCAGGAAGGCGATACACACCACGGTGG
>JAEEJD010000040.1 GCA_016281675.1 Lachnospiraceae bacterium | reverse complement strand
GCATCGATACCTACTATTTCTTTTCCGTCAACATACTCATACGGTGGAAATGCGGCATTTGTAGCCATTACAAGCTTATTGGACGTTGCACCTTTGCAGGCTGCAAGTGAAACAAGACATATGCCTGCCATTAAAACAACCAGTAACTTTTTCATAACAAATCCTCCAAATATTATAAAGGGTGCGTTAAATACGACTTTTTTAATTTATCATCATACTTAAGATGTGTCAATGGAGCCTTTGCGCCTCACCGTCAATAAGATTGATGCCCGGCGTGACGCTTCCGTACATGGAAAGCTTCTGATCAAATCCGCTTGCTGAAAACAACCATATATTATCGCACAGTATCTTATCTTTACGAACCGTTGCCTTTATCTTATCTATAACCGCATAACTCATATGCGGGGGCGCATATCTGCATGAGCATGCTATAACGCTTCCGCCCGCAGCGATCACAACAAATTCAATATAACCGTTCTTGTCATGATATTCCTCCACGGATGCAACCTTAAACGTCAAACGGTTGTTGTCCCTAAGCCACTTCACGTGTTCCATGCAGTAAAGCGGATATACTTCCTCCATAAAAGGGACGATCCCGTGTTCGATAAACTTCCTGTAGAACCGCTCGGGTCCGAGAAGTCGAAGCGATGAAAGATGCGGGAACACTAGCCTGTAATAGAATCTGATCATCCTGTCTTCTATTCTGTACATTCCCTTTTGGGTATCGGTTCCCTTGCCGATATTGGCACTGACGACTTTCGAAACAATTCCGTGTTCGATAAGAGTCTTAATATACACAGAAAGTTTCCCCCGATCCATTCCGGTCGCCGTATGAAGATCATTGAGTTTCCCGTTTCCGGCCGCAATATTAACGAGTATGGTGTTATATAACGACGGCTCTCTGATCTCTTTCGGAAGATAAAGGTACGGATCGTTATCGATATCAGCCCATCGTTCGAGCCGCATATTAATAAACGACTTCATTGTGGTATCGGCCGTTATTTTATCGTAATAATGACATTTGCCCCCGATCAGCGCATATATCCCCATTGCTTCGGCCAGAGGCATCCCGGGAAAACACTCGTAAAATTCTGTCGGAGTATACTCATTCAATTTAATAACGCCCGATATTTCGGATGATTTTCGCCCCAGCGTCTTTACCATGTCATTCTCTACCCAGCGGATGTTGGCGCAAACGAGAAGGATCATGCATATTCCGGGATTGCTGTGTCCAAAAAGGAGTCCTGCGAGGAAATTGACAAATGTCTTATTATCTTTGACAAGAAAATCAAAATCATCAAAGACTATAAGCTTCTTCCTGTCGGTCTTCTCATTCAGATACGTGTTTATGAGTTTGTCGTAATCGTCAGTGGGAAATATAGGAGATCTGGTCTGCTCGTGAAGTTCTCCGGCGAACAGCTGCCGCTGCAGCGAATCATTAACGGCACTGGCCCGGTAATACAGACATTCCTTATCCTTGATAAAATCGGAAAGAATCTCGGACAGTCCCGAAGAAGTCTTTCCGTAGAGCACAGCGATATCGTTTGAACTTCTGTCAAATATATCCTGTAAATATTGAAGGTCCTGTTTTCTGTACATAGATAGGTTATTGCAGTGTCAGTTCAGGGGATCTGCCTGATAAGAAGTTTCTCGAACTCGACTTTGCTGATCGGTTTTCCGAGAAGATAACCCTGAATGATATCGATATTCTTCTCGCGAAGGTAGTTAAACTGCTCTCTCGTCTCAACCCCTTCGGCAACGGTCTCAAAACCGAGCTTCTGGGACATTTGGATAACGCTCTCATATATGATACTGGAGCTTTCGTCCTTAACAGCCGTTTCGATGAATGATTTGTCGATCTTGAGTGTGTCGATGGGAAGCTGCTTTAAATACGACAGCGACGAGAATCCGGTTCCGAAATCATCAAGGCTTATCCTCATTCCCAGTCCCCGCAGAGTCTTGATCTTATCTATAACGTCTTCAAAATTATTGATAAATACGGACTCTGTTATCTCAAGCTCAACCGTATCGGTATTGATACCGTAAAGACTGATCAGATGAGATATGTTATCGACAAAGTTCTCTTTCTCGAGGGATAACGCCGATATGTTTATCGACAGAATCATCGGGATATGGTATTTGTTACGCCAGTCGGAAAGCGTCTTCAACGCTTCTTTAAGGACAAAATTACCGATAGGTATGATCGCACCGTTCTTCTCCGCAATAGGGATAAACTCACCGGGAGAAGTGATAAATCCGTCGCTTTCCGGGTCAGGCCAGCGTATAAGTGCTTCCGCACCTCTCAGGTTACCGCTTGCCGCATAGTACTGTGGCTGGTAGTAAAGCTGGAATCCTTCCGTCTCGATAGCTTCCTTGAGCTGCTTTTCAACGGAGACATTCCTGATAAACTTGTTCAGAATATCAATTTCAAAATACTGTATGCCGTTCTTGCCGTGCTCTTTTGTCTTATAGAGTACTATCTCTGCATTCTTGACAACTTCAAGAGCGGTCCTTCCTGCATCCGGATATTCGGCAACGCCCACAGATACCGTAAACATTATCTCGGTCTTGTTGGTTAGCATGAACGGATGACGCAGACGCTCAAGTATCTTACGATAAATTACATCGCTGCTTCTCTGACCGCACGGATTGTATATGGCGATAACGAACACATCGCTTCCGAAACGTCCGACTATCACTTCTTCTGTATTAAAACCCTTAAGATACTGACCGAATTCCTGAACGAGTTCGTCCCCGAACAGAAGACCGATCGAATCGTTGATCTTCTTGAAATCGTCGATATCAACAAACATGAGTTCAACGCTGGCCTTCTCGCTGTCGGCCCGCTCGCACATGTCACGGAATTTCCTGACGAAATAGTTTCTGTTATATACACCTGTAAGGGAATCATAGAAAGCAAGATATTCGAGCTCTTCCGAGTTCATCTTGATCTTTGTGATATCTTTAATGGATATGATTTTCTCTATGGGATTACGGTCATCGTCATATGTAACGTTAACGAAACAAGACAGCCAGTAACGCTTGTTTCTTGACCTGACCTCAATAGTATCGGACTCAAGACCTTCTCTTTCGATCTCAAGCATATGAATCCTGAACTTGTCCTGATCCTCGTCAAAGAGGAGATTCAGCATATAAGATTCATCGTACGGATGATTGGCGATCTTCTCTCCGACCTTCTCATCCCAGGGCCCGACAAGCTCAACCTTTGTAGGTGAACACTTGTAATCGAAATACATGAAAAGAGTGCCGGAACATTCAGCAATGTGCCGGTACATCTTCTCACTCGCAAGGAGTCTCTCGTTTAAAGCTGTCAAGAGATCTATCTGATACTTTAAATCTTCCACGTCGTTACTCTTTCGGATTATTTCTTCGTAATATATCCCTTTGCCTTCAGAAGTTCTGCGCAAAGGATACCGCCGCCTGCAGCGCCGCGTACGGTATTATGGGACAGTCCCACGAACTTGTAATCGTATACGGTGTCCTCACGGAGTCTTCCGATCGAAATACCCATTCCATGTTCGAAATCGACATCAAGTTTAACCTGAGGTCTGTTGTCTTCCTCCATATACCTGATAAACTGTTTCGGAGCCGAAGGCAGCTCAAGTTCCTGCGGAACTCCCGAATAACTTACAAGCTTCTCAATAAGCTGTTCTTTCGTTGGTTTCTTTCTGAACTTGACAAATACCGAAGCCGTATGTCCGTCAAGTACCGGAACCCTGATACACTGACACGTGATCACCGGCTCTTTTGCCTTGACGATCTCACCGTTTTCAAGCTTTCCGAGGATCTTAAGCGGCTCCTGTTCGGACTTCTCCTCTTCGCCACCGATATACGGGATAACATTTTCAATCATCTCCGGCCAGTCTTTGAAAGTCTTTCCGGCACCCGAGATAGCCTGATATGTTGAAGCAACAACTTCATAAGGCTCGAACTCGGCCCATGCCGCAAGCGCGGGTGTGTAACTTTGTATTGAGCAGTTGGGTTTAACTGCAACAAAACCCTTCTTCGTTCCGAGTCTCTTTCTCTGTTCTTCGATAATTGCGATATGATCGGGATTGATCTCGGGGATTACCATCGGAACATCAGGGGTCCAGCGATGAGCACTGTTATTGGAGACAACGGGAGTCTCCGTCTTCGCATAAGCTTCCTCTATCGCGCGGATCTCATCCTTTGTCATGTCAACCGCCGAGAAAACGAAATCAACGTCGGCTGCAACCTTCTCAACTTCATTGACATTCATGACAACTATGTCCTTTACGGCTTCGGGCATAGGTGTTGTCATCTTCCAACGGCCACCGACCGCATCTTCATATCTCTTGCCTGCGCTTCTTTCGGAAGCTGCAATGACTTTGACTTCAAACCAGGGATGGTTCTCCAGCAGCGAAATAAATCTCTGCCCGACCATTCCGGTACCTCCGAGGATACCTACACGTAATTTCTCACTCATCTTTTCATCTCCTCCTATAAAGCATCAAGATAATCCCTTGCGTACTTTATAAACTCCATAATCGCAAAGCTTCCGGGTCCGCCTTTCGTCATCCTCTTCTCAACACATGTCTTGAGACTGATGGACGAATAAACATCCTCGTCGAACACATCACTTATACGTTTAAGTTCTTCAAGTGAACACTCTTCGATAGACTTCGAATTATTGTCACAGTATATCACAATTTGTCCTATAATTCCATGAGCATCTCTGAAGGGTACTCCCTTCCTGACAAGATAATCCGCTGCATCGGTAGCATTCGTAAAGCCTTTGGCTGCGGAATCGCGCATTATCGCATCATTAAACGTTATCGTAGACAGCATTCCGGTAAATACCGACAGACAGTCATGAACCGTATCCATGGCATCAAATGCGGACTCCTTATCTTCCTGCATATCCTTATTATAGGCGAGAGGAAGACCTTTCATCGTTGTCAGAAGAGCCATCAGATCACCGTATACCCTGCCTGTCTTACCGCGTGTAAGCTCCGCGATATCGGGATTTTTCTTCTGAGGCATTATGCTCGACCCTGTTGCAAATGCATCGTCGATGTTCACAAATCTGTATTCGTTGCTGTTCCAGATAATGATCTCCTCACAAAAACGGGAAAGATGCATCATTATGATCGAAAGAGCCGACAGATATTCCAGCAGGTAATCCCTGTCGGAAACGGAATCCATTGAGTTTGCGGTCGCACCCGCAAATCCGAGTTCCTTTGCAACCATCTCACGGTCAAGCGGATAAGTTGTCCCCGCCAGCGCTCCGGCTCCGAGAGGACAATAATTCATTCTGTCATATATATCGCACAATCTTCCGTGATCCCTTTTGAACATTTCGAAATAGGCCCCGAGATGATGCGCAAGTGTGACGGGCTGCGCCTTCTGAAGATGTGTGAAGCCCGGCATATATGTATCGGTATTCTTCTCAATGATCGAAAGAAGCGTTCCGAGAAGATCCTTGATACTGTCTTTGCATTCAAGAAGATCAGCCCTAGTGTAAAGGCGCATATCAAGAGCAACCTGATCGTTACGGCTTCTTCCCGTATGCATTTTCTTGCCTGCATCGCCTATACGGTCGATAAGATTGGCCTCAACAAAGCTGTGAACATCCTCGTATTCCGATGTGATCTCAAGCTTCCCCGATGCGGTATCGGCAAGAATGGAATCAAGTCCTTTAATTATGGCTGTCTTTTCTTCGGCTGTGATGACTCCGACAGACGCCAGCATATTAACATGAGCCTTCGATCCTTCTATATCGACATTTAAGAGTCTCTTGTCGAAGTTTATAGAAGCATTGAAATCATATACCTGCTGATCGGTTGCCTTTGTGAATCTTCCGCCCCATAACTGTGCCATGATTATCTCCTTTTTATAATAATAGGGACTGTATCTGATAACAGTCCCTTTCGGAAGCTCCCGGCCGGACTCGAACCGGCGACCTAGGCATTACGAATGCCTCGCTCTACCAACTGAGCCACGGAAGCAACGGTTAGATTATACATCCCAGTCATCGTTATCGTCAATATCATAATCGAAGTCCCAGTCATCATCCGCATTCTTTTTGATCTTTTCATCGTAATCCATAGGCTTATGTGCTTTCTTTGCGGGTAAAGGAAGCGGATTAGGGATAGGTTCCCCTTTTCTGACAGGAGCGGGGGCGGCAGCTTTCTTCTTATCCGTCTTAGGAAGCGGTGCCGCCTCAGGTGCGGGTTTAGGTCTTGAAGGAGCAACCGCCTGAGTCGTTGTAACCTTACCTGTACCGACGTTCTTGATGCGCCTTACGGCTTTTCCGCCGGACACGGTATTGGTTGCAACGGGCGCGGTAGTCTTGGCCTTCTTAACCGTCTTGCCGTCTCTTTTTATCTTCTGAACTTCGGGTTCGGGTTCGCTCGTTGTTATGCCGGCATTCGCCTTGAGCGCATCCCTTCCTTCGAATGTGGAATGTGCCTTGTCAAGTTCGACATCATCTTCGTCAAACATCTCTTCGTCGCCGAATTTTTCGGGTGCCTTCCATGCAGGCACTGAAGGATTTTTATATGCGGCGCTCGCACTCTCATGCATTTCGGCATTCGGCTCGTATGCATTTTCCGCGGAAACACTCTGCCTTATTCCGGAAGGAGCGACAGTCGTAACCTTAACGGATAGAGCGGAATCATCCTCATTATCAAGGAAGAAATCATCATCGTAGTCATCAAATGCTTCCTGACGTTCCGCTCTGTGCGACGCTCTGTCAAGAGCTTTCTCATGTTCTTCTTCCTTGATACGCTGGTACAGTTCTTCGTCGCTTCCGACGAATATAAGAGCTCTCGCACGCCTTACAAAATCATCCTCTGTCATGCGAGCGGCATTCTTGAGGTTAACCCTTGTTGCAGCCGCAATCTCTTTTCTTCCGGTCTTCTCGAGTGCATCAAGTGCATTGATACCGACCTTAAGTTCGGGATGATGATCCAGATACAGATAATGTATTCCGGTCGCAGATGCGATAATGAACACGGTAATGAACAGGAACTTCTGGTTATCCCTGTTCTGCTGGAACAAAAGCATCACGACAGCCCCGACAATAAGCATACTTATCGCGACGACATAGTCCTTCTGCTCCTTCACGGCAAGTATCATACAGCTGATCGTCATCATGAGGACGAACATATACATGATCTGATTGAGAACGATAACCCATGAGACGCTCATCTCCGTATATGCGCTTACACCATGACTGTCTTCGAGGAACGAATAATTGTCCGTTATGTTCTTATCCGTTGAAGAAAGCTCGGTATTAAACGAATGATAAACATCGGAGAATGACGATACCTGACCGGAATTCTGATTGGTCTCGGGATCGAATGCGGATACCTGCGATACCATAACGGTACCGAAATCAACACCCATATGCACCGATTTGCCGAAGCAGAACACAACCATCAGCACGATACCGACGGCAAAAGCAAGAAGCATGTTAAGTGCTTTGGAACTGTGTGCGATGTATCCCATCAAAACGACGAGAGCCATCGGAATGATCATGAACGGCTCGACAAATATAAGAAGACCTATGAGAACGCTTCCCACTACCGTATAAATGATACCGGCGATCTCACGCTTATCTTCTTCGACTTCCTTGACGTGCTTATTATATGAATACAGTGCAATAAGAGATAACACTGCGCCGAGGAAAACTGCCGCAACAAGAGGTTCAGAAGTATATGTATATACCGCGAATGTCTGCGATGGCAAAAAAGCACAAAGAAGTGCGGCAAAGAGTCCGCATAACGAGTTTGTGAACTTTGTTACGATCTTATATGTCAGATATCCGCACAGGATTATAAAAAAGGCATTGGTCCAGAGGAAAGGTCCGCTGTCGGGCTCCACGATCCTGAATACTATCGACAGAACAAGTGAATACAGATACTGCGCGGGATTTGCATTGGCGCTCTCAACAAGGTCCTTGTACTCGGAATACGAACCTTCCGACATCGCCACGGCGCCTCTGTAAATTGGTGAATCCCCCGGGAAAAGATTGGTCGAATAGCGCATCCTTGTAACAAGAAACAGGCCCGCAATAACGACCAGTCCGATCGATACTATGAGCCTTCTGTAGGAACTGTGCTGTTCGCCTACCGAGATCGCAATGAGCTTGGTGAACAAATTGCAGAGCAGGAACAGGACCAACAGGATAAAACCGAATATAACGGCATAGAAATATCCCTGGTTCTGGCTGATTATCTGCTCGAAAACGGTGATATAGAAAACATACACCGTTGCAAGAAGTGCAACAGCGGCAGCAAACAATAAGATTGGATCGCCTTTCTGTTTTTCCATAAACCTTCCGAAAAATTATTCCTCCAGATTAGTATATACAGCCTGAACATCATCGTCTTCGTCAAGAAGATCGAGAGTCTTGTTAAGATTCTTCAGTGCTTCCTCATCAGTGAGTTTGACATAGTTCTGGGGAATCATCGTAACTTCGGCCGAAACCATCGCAACCCCCGCATCTTCAAGGGCCTTACGGACCGTCTCGCACGAGTCGGGATCGGTTAATATCTCAAAACTGTCATCCTCTTCGTTAAAATCATCCGCGCCGGCATCGAGTGCAAGCATCATGAGTTCGTCCGGATCCATATCGCACTCTTCGCGATCGATGATTATCTGTCCTTTCTTATCGAACATGAACGAAACACATCCCTGCGCTCCGATACTTCCGTTTCCTTTTGTGAACGCACTCCTGACATTTGCGGCAGTTCTGTTCGCATTGTCGGTAAGTGTCTCAACTATGATCGCGATACCGTTAGGGCCGTATCCTTCATATGTGAAGTTCTTGTAGTTAACGCTGTTCGTATCACCCGCAGCCTTCTTGATACCGTTATTGATCGTATCGTTCGGCATGTTGTTGGCCTTGGCCTTGGCAATAACCGCAGCGAGCTTGAAGTTGTTGTTGGGGTCCGGTCCGCCCTCTTTGACCGCAACAGCTATCTCACGACCGATTATCGTGAAGATCTTGCCCTTTGCGGCATCATTCTTTTCCTTTTTATGCTTAATGTTTGCAAATTTCGAATGTCCTGACATAACACTGTCTCCTTCTTAACAAAATCATATTGTAACATCTTCGGCCGATTAGGTCAAAACACTATTCTTTATTCTCCCCGGCCGGAGTTTCCTCTGTTTTAACGGGTGTTTTGAGTTCGGGCGCCTTATGTATGGTCGGAACATACTTCATATCAAACAGTTCCATAACGACAGGTCCGAATATATCGTGCATATACGAATACACCTCGGCATTATAAAGCTCCATATCCTGCTTCTTTACAAGATTCTTCTTGAGCTGGACCCTTATATCCTTGACCCACTCGGCAAGCTCCTCGATCTGCTCGGTATTGCTCTGAAGCCTCTCATAGCACACATCCATCGTAGCGATCATAAGCTTTTTGTTTACACCGTCGATCTCTCGCGGAAGGTCCTTAAGCTCCTCCTCGTTATTGTCGAGCTTCTCGTTCACATCATTTATCAGCCGCTTGTTGTCATTGAGCTTCTTATCGACAGACTCATCGCTCTCACGGGATTCGACCCCGTCGATATTTCCGACTATCTCCGACATGAGATTGCTCTTTATCTTCTTTAGCTCCTTGTTCTCATTGACAAGCTTACCCTGGCGCTTCAGAAGTTCCGACAGCTCTTTCTCAAGTTCCTTGATCTCCTCGGTCGGATTCATCTTACCGAATATCCTGTGCCATTTGTTATCAAGTATCAGTATCGGAATCTTAACCGAACCTATAGCATTGTTAAACTTATCGTGTGAAGCTCCCATTCCTATCTCCTGCTCAGATTATATGAAAGCGTCATAAGGCTTTCCGACAGATGCACGTTCTCAACGATGACATCATCCGGAACAGCCAGATCCACATGCGCAAAATTCCATATGGCTTTGATATTGTATTTCACAAGAGTCTTGGCAACGTCAACGGCGCTCGTTTTGGGAATCGTCAGAACCGCAATATCTATATCACGACTCCTGATGAAATCCTCAAGCTCTTCCATGGGGCTTACGGATACATCTCTTATCTTCATTCCGATCACCGCAGGATTACTGTCGAATATTCCGAGAATGTGGAATCCGCGTCGCTCGAAATTCACGTAATTCGAAAGAGCCTGACCGAGATGGCCGGCACCGATTACAACGAGCTTGTGATTTTTATCAAGGCCGAGAATCTTACCGATCTCATCGTAAAGATTACTGACGTTATAGCCGTATCCCTGCTGGCCGAACCCGCCGAAATGATTAAGATCCTGCCTGATCTGCGATGCAGTCACATGCATCAGCTCAGACAGTTCCCTTGAACTGATCCTCTGAACGCCTTCATCGGCAAGTTCCCCGAGATATCGATAATAACGCGGAAGCCTTTTGATAACGGCTTGCGAGATGTTTATGTTTTCCATTATAAGAGGTCTTCCAGTTTATTCCTGATCGCAAGGATAAAATCACGTGAGCTGAGTGTCACGGTCTCGGTCATAGAAGTGATCAGCGCCAGATCCTTGGTCATCTTGCCCTCTTCTATCGTCTGCTTTGTGGCAAACTCAAGCTTGTCGGCAAACTTTACAAGTGCGGGAATATTATCGAGTTCCCCTCGTTTTCTGAGGGCGCCTGTCCAGGCGAAAATCGTTGCAACCGAGTTCGTGCTCGTTTCTTCACCTTTAAGATGCTTGTAATAATGTCTCTGTACGGTTCCGTGTGCAGCCTCGTACTCATAAACACCTGTGGGACTGACAAGGACCGATGTCATCATCGCAAGAGAACCGAATGCGGAACTGATCATATCCGACATAACGTCTCCGTCATAGTTCTTGCATGCCCAGATCATTCCGCCTTTTGACTTCATGATACGCGCAACAATATCATCAATGAGCGAATAGAAATACTCTATTCCGGCTTCCTCGAACTTAGCCTTGTATTCCTTCTCAAACACATCATTGAAGATATCCTTGAATGTATGATCGTACTGTTTGGAGATCGTATCCTTTGCTCCGAACCACAGATCCTTCTTCTGATCAAGTGCGTAATTAAAGCAGCTCTTCGCAAAACTCTCTATCGATCCGTTAACGTTATGCATCGTCTGTACGATACCTGCGCCTTCGGCAAAATCATGTATGACCTTGGTTTCCTTGGTTCCGTCGGCACGTGTTACCACAAGTTCTGCCTTGTCGCCTTTTGACAGTTTTTCCTCGACATTCTGATACACATCGCCGTATGCATGTCTTGCAATCGTTATGGGTTCTTTCCAGTTCTTAACGCAGGGAGTGATGCCCTTTACGATTATTGGTGTGCGAAATACCGTTCCGTTTAATATCGCACGGATCGTTCCGTTCGGACTCTTGTACATCTTCTTCAGATCGTACTCGTCCATTCTGGCTGCGTTCGGTGTTATCGTTGCACATTTTACGGCAACACCGTACTTGAGTGTTGCATTTGCCGAATCGACAGTGACCTGATCATCGGTATCGTTACGATTTTTAAGTCCAAGATCATAATACTCGCACTTAAGATCGATAAAAGGATTCAACAGTTCATCCTTGATCATCTGCCACAGGACACGTGTCATCTCATCTCCGTCCATCTCAACGAGCGGAGTTGTCATTTGGATCTTTTCCATGATATGTCAAACCTTCCTTATGATTATTTCCTCTTCGACGGCCGGTACAGTACAAGAATGCCTGCAAGTGCCATCAGGATTACTATTATAAACCATTTGGTCGAAACGGGTCCATATACCTTTTTGTTCAGGCTCTGCCATGTTCCACCCATTGAAAACGTTGTTGCTGCCGCGCCTTCCTCATCAATATTCTCGATTATGTTTCCGTTTTCGTCCGTAAACGTATTTTTCGGAGTTCTCGAGTATATGACATAGGTGCTGCAATGTCCGGTCACAAACTTAATGTTCTTGCCGTCTGACTCTTCTGTTATCTCGCTTGAAAGCGGAGTCAGAAGTCCGTTATCATCTAGGCATGCAATACCGACACCCGGATCGTTCTCCATTCCGGTCGGAACCGGAAGAGACACTTCCATCTTGGAATTACCAAGCTTATGGATCGGAACTGTACCGCTCTTATCGTACAGATTTACGGAAAGAGGAACAACATCGCCCGAAGGCTTCTTTCCTTCGCTGTGCATAAATGCAGTCTCGATAGCATTCTTGGCAGAATCGTCTTCTGAGATATCGAGCGAATATTTGTCGCTGTCGCCCGGGATATTTGCATATGCACTTCCACGTGTGGGAATTCGTTTGCCGTTTGTTGTAAGAGTAATATTGCTCTTTGCAACGGATTCCTCATCCTCCGCTTCCGCATCGGCGATAAGATTGGAATTGATATCCGACAGGAGCGAGACAAGTTCGCCGCTCTGCTCACCGTTTACGGAAACGTTTGACGGTTTGTTGTCATAGTAATCGTTCCAGTTACGGTAACTGTCGAATGCGTCACTCTTAACCTGACCGACCGTATATGTATCTCCGGCAATGTTCACCATCTGATCGATCGTAACGTTTCCGTTAGAATCGGGTTTGTTCATGACTCTTTCAAGTACAAGGGTTTTATCAGCCGAAGGAGAAATCGAATAAACTTCACCGGAGAATCCGTAAAATCTCGGATTGAACATTGTTCCCGAATCAAGATCACATCCCGAAGAAACGATCGCAGTCTTGGCTCCTTCAAATGCGTCGGTACGAAGGTTTTTGGCTGACAGTCTCGTTGCACTCTTATCGTATGTAACGTTTGGAACAGTATCTCCTTTAAATATAACTGTACTAAGCTTTCCGCCGTTATCGAATGCGGAAAGACCGATACCCATTACCGAATCGGGAATACTTACGACCGACAGATCACTGTTCTTAAAGGCTCTGTCGGAAATATAGGAAACGCCTTCATCCATTACAAGTTCTTTGAGATTGTTACAGTCACTGAAGGCTTCCTCGCCTATGTCTGATACGCTTCCGGGGATCACGAGGCTCTCAAGCTGCTTGTTACCCGAAAAGGCTCCTGCGGCGATATGCTTGACTGTGTCAGGGATAACTACTTTCTTGTCATTACCTTTGTATGCAAGAAGTACGCCGTCTCCCACAACAAGATAATCGTTCCCGTCTCTGATGTCTTTGAAATTCTGAAGGAACGGAGTCTTGTCAAATGCTCCGAGAGCAATGTTTTTGACACTCGGAGGGATATTAACGTCATTAAGGTTTGAACACAGATAGAATGCCGCATATTCGATATTCTCGGTACCGTTCGGAATATCTATACCCGACAGGCCGCTTCTTGAAAACGCGAACTCGCCGATGTCGGTAAGGCTGTTCGGAAGCTCCACACTCTGAAGATCGGAATCCTTGTAAAATGCTCTGTCACCGATCTTCGCAACTCCCGAAGGCACGTTTACATTGCTGTCGGCCCCGGAATAAGCGGCAAATACATCTCCGATAACATCCGAATCGGAATTCCTGACAGGTGTTCCGGCCGTCTCCGTATATGTATCCTCGTATTCGGCATTACTCATGTTAAAGCCTTTGACAGGAAGGTTACTCGACATTTTAAGAACCGCAACACCGCCCAGAATCTTTCCAGCTCCGAGGTCATACTCATTCATATTCTTCTCGTAATCCCTGTATTCGATCTGTGTATCCCACGGATCGCTTCCGCTGTCGCTGGCCTTGTAATAACCGTTGTTGTACGGATGATCCTTGTCGATTATATTCGAAGGAGCCGGTGACTGGGTATTGTCGGGCGTACTTGTGTAATTCGGATTGTTCGAAGCATTACCTGAACTCGTATCAGGCTGATCTCCCTCATCAAGCGGGGTCACATCCTGAGGATTAAATGTTGATTCCGCACTTGATGAACTTGTCCCGTCATCCATATATGTAGTCGATCCGTCACCTGCTATTACGGGAGTGCCTGTTGTACTTGAATTGGCAGTATTTCCAGTATTTCCGTTGTTATTCGTGTTGCCGGTGTCTGATGCATTTCCATCGTTATATGTCGTAGACCCGTTGCTGTCGGTTACGGACTGATTGGAATTGTTTGTATTGGGGTTGTTTGCATTTGCGGTGTTGGAATTATCAGCGTT
>JAEEJD010000039.1 GCA_016281675.1 Lachnospiraceae bacterium | reverse complement strand
TCAAGGAGGTACCCACATGAGCAAAGAAATCCCTTACAAGATCTACTTATCGGAAGATGAGATGCCAAAGCAATGGTATAACATGCGTTCCGACATGAAGAACAAGCCCGCACCGCTTGTTAATCCGGGAACGGGCCAGCCCATGGGATTCGAAGATCTGCGTCCGGTATTCTGCGACGAACTCATCAAGCAGGAACTTGACAACGACACACCCTACTTTGACATCCCGCAGGAGATACAGGACTTCTACAAGATGTACCGTCCTTCACCGCTCGTTCGTGCTTACTGCCTTGAGGAGGCACTTGGCACACCGGCAAAGATCTACTACAAATTCGAAGGTAACAACACAAGCGGAAGCCATAAACTCAATTCCGCTATCGCGCAGGCATATTACGCTAAGAAGCAGGGCCTTCGCGGCATAACGACAGAGACCGGAGCAGGCCAGTGGGGAACGGCACTTTCCATGGCATGTGCATACCTCGGACTCGATCTTAAAGTGTTCATGGTAAAAGTTTCATACGAACAGAAGCCTTTCAGACGTGAAGTCATGAGAACATACGGGGCAAGCGTTACACCTTCTCCTTCAATGGAGACACAGATCGGTAAGAAGATCAACGCAGAGCATCCCGGAACGACCGGAAGTCTCGGATGTGCGATCTCCGAAGCAGTGGAAGTAGCAACAACGAACGAAGGATACAGATACGTTCTCGGAAGCGTTCTCAATCAGGTACTTCTGCATCAGAGCGTTATCGGACTTGAGACCAAGGCTGCACTTGATAAATACGGTATCGTTCCCGACATGATCATAGGTTGCGCAGGCGGCGGATCGAACCTCGGCGGACTTATCGCACCGTTCATGGGTGAGAAGCTCCGCGGTGAGAAAGACTACAGAATAATCGCTGTAGAGCCCGCAAGCTGCCCGAGCTTTACGAGAGGAAAGTACGCATATGATTTTTGCGACACAGGTATGGTATGTCCGCTCGCGAAGATGTACACACTCGGAAGCAACTTCATTCCTTCCGCAAACCATGCAGGCGGTCTTCGCTATCACGGCATGAGCCCTGTTCTGTCACAGCTTTACGATGACGGACTTATGGAGGCTGTTGCGGTTGAGCAGACAAGCGTATTTGAGGCGGCAACAAAGTTTGCGAGAACCGAGGGAATCCTTCCCGCACCCGAATCAAGCCACGCTATCAGAGTTGCGATCGATGAAGCTCTTAAGTGCAAAGAGACGGGCGAAGAGAAGACGATCGTATTCGGGCTTACCGGAACAGGTTACTTCGACCTCGTTGCTTACCAGAAGTACAACGACGGTGAGATGACCGATTTCATCCCCACGGATGAGGATCTTGCAAAGAGCCTTGCAACTCTTCCGCAGATCGGCTAAACATACAATAATAATTCATACCTCCCTTTATGAATAAAAAGAAAGCGGCCGGTTTCCCCGGTCGCTTTTGAATTTGGGATATGTTTTTGTTTTATTTTCCGGTTACATCTATCAGATTGTATTCCGATCTGCATCCTGTCCTGAAATATATCGCCCAGTCGGATATACCGTCGGTCACTATGAAATCGGTGGTGCCGCGCTGTTCGTATCCGCGGACATTGTCGTTTGACGACAGTAGAGGCTGAATGTATTCGAGAGGGAAGAGCTGGCCTCCGTGGGTATGACCGGAAAGTACCAGATCGACACCGGAAGAAGCCTCCGCGTCATAGTCAACCGGCTGATGATCAAGTACGATCATATATTTGTCTTTATCAAGATCCGCGATAAGATCGGACATCGGCATTCTGTCGGACCCACCGTATCCCGCGTCGCGCCTTCCTATAACATAGAACCTGTCATCAACGAGAACGCTTTCGTCCTGCAGTACCGTAACGCCGGAATCCCTGAGCGTCTGAAGGAGTTCCTCACCGGTGTAACCTCTCCGGCTGCTATCGTAATATCCGAAATCATGATTGCCGAGACAGTAGTATATTCCGTATTTTGTCTTAAAGTGCGAGAGTGCCTCGCACGCATCGAGCATGTCCTGCTTCTGTGTCGAGTCGTCGACAAAATCACCCGTGATAACAAGTATATCGGGATTTGTCGCTTGTATCTTATCAAGGCGTTCGCCGAATCCCTTACCGGAAAATCCCGTTCCGACATGCGAATCCGCGATATGGGCTATCCGTATCTTTCCTGCAGCTTTATCGGTCGTAAGACTGTAATAGCTCTCCCACATGCCGTGCATAAGCACCCATCCGACGATAAGATATATCAGGCAGAGCGCAAGCGCTACGATGTCAACATATGTCTGCTTGACGGAAGCGCTTCCGGCCTTCCGGATTATGTATCCGGCAAGATCTCCTATAAGGAGAAAAGCGGCCACGTGCATTATGATGACGATCATGTTGGTGACGTCAAACACGAGAACGATGATCACCGCAACGACGACAACGCTCAGAAGGCAGAGAATACGCAAGAGTGTGTGATTTTCAATATTGGAGAATATACCGGCCTTACCGATCTTGCCTGCAAGATATACTGCGCCGAGAACGGCCACAAGTATCGATACACCGAATATCAACAGCCACATGATCTTTCCTCCGGTCTCACTTTTCATAGATATTTACGATCGCATCTCTTACAAGATGTGCCATGGCCTCATGTCCCTTCGGGTCAAGATGAAGGTGATCGACATCCCCCGCACTGACACTTGCCGTGGCATTGAGGAATTCGCAGCCGTACTGATCGGCCACCATTTCATACCATTTTGCAAGTTCCTTTGATCTTGCGACAACATCATTCTCATCGAAAAAGATCGCAAAGTACGATTCCGAGAAAGGCTCCGAAAGGGCGGGAGGGGATACGACGAGTATCTTCGTCTCCCGGCAGTTTATGAAGTTATCGCAGTAGCCTCTTATCTTCATCAGCATCGTCTGAAGGCTGCCTGCGATATCTGCAGCGGGAAGGTTGAACTTCTTCTTCAGATCGTTGCTTCCGAGCATTATGATCAGAAGGTCCGGACGCTTTGTCTCAAGCATAGGGAGCACATAATCCATTCCGCATTTTGTGCCGCCTTCCCACGGATCTTCGTTTGCTATCGTTCTGCCGTTCTGACCTTCCTCGAAGATCTCGTAACCGTCGCCGAGAAGCTTCTGAAGAACCTTGGGCCAGCGGGTGTTCTCGTCGAATCTTCCGCCGGTTGAGGGGTCATACCCGTATGTGTTTGAATCGCCGAAGCATACTATCTTTTTACTCATTTTTAATCACCTCTAATACTTTTCAATCTTGGTACACGCCACCGCAAGGGCTCCCGGGCCTATATGACAGCTGACGCTTAATGAGAGCGCATATGCCTCCGGGTCTGAAGCGGGAAAACGTTCCCTGACTTCTTTTACGAATTCGTCGGCAATTTCTTTGTTATGCGAATATGCGACTTGGATATGAACACCGCTTCCGTCATCGCCTCCGGAAAACCTTCCGGTAATGTCTTTTGCGATCTGTCCGATCATCATTGTCTTGGCGTGAGACTGTGTTCTTGCAACACCGAATGTATCGAGCTTCTCTCCCTGTATCTGAAGTACCGGTTTGATACGAAGGAGCGTGCCGAGAGCCGCGACCGCAGGTGTCAGTCTTCCGCCGGCCTTGAGATACTTGAGCGTATCGACCATGATATAGATGGAAGAGTTGAATCTGTCCGCTTCGAGACGTTCCTTGATCTTTGCGCCCGTATATCCTTTGGAGGCCATTTCCTGCGCATCCAATACCGACTGATACTGCGTTACGCTTATCCTCTGATTATCGACGACAAATACTTTTCCGTCATAGTCCTCGCTAAGGATCGTCGCTGTCTGAGTCGATCCCGACAGTCCGCTCGACATCGGTATATACACGACCTCATCGTGCGTCTTAAGTGCCTCTTCCCAGATCTTTTTGACCGCTTCGGGAGCAGGCTGCGATGTCATGACTTTGCTGTCCCCCATAAGCTTTTCGTAGAACTGATCCTGAGTCAGATTGACGTCCTCGAAGTAATCCTCGCCGTCGATCGTAAAAGGCATGGGAAGAACACTCACGCCGAGTCTCTTTGCGTGTTCGTTCGTTATTCCGCTGTTACTGTCCGTGATAATGGCAATGCCGCTCATATGATCGTCAATGCTCCTTTCGTCTGCACATGAATTTACATACGAAGCATAAGCTTCTCCCCGTTGTCCTTCAAAAAATCGCGAAGGTATCTGTAATCGGGGCAGTATTTTTCGACTTCCCGCCAGAAAGCGGGAGAGTGATTCATCTCTTTTAAGTGGCACAGTTCGTGAATGATCACGTACTCCATGACCGGCTCGGGAAGAAGAACAATCAGGCAGTTGAAATTAAGATTCCGTTTTGCGCTGCAGCTCCCCCAGAGCGTTTTCTGTCTGCGTATCGTAACCCGCCCGTAGGATATTCCCATCTTAGCCGCAAGGTTTTTTACAAGCGGAGGTATGGTCTCTTTCGCATTCTTAGTGAGAGTTTCGATCTCGCGGTCCGAGAACCGGTCCTTTACCGGAACATCATCAAGTCGCTTTTGCATCTTCGCAAGGTTCTTCTCTATCCAGTCCCTGCGCTCTTCGACAAAACTTCTGATCTCGTATAAAGGCGTGTACTTCGGAGCCCTGACCGTGATCCGGCAGTCGCTTGATATCTCAACCTGAAGTGTCCTGCGACGCGATCGTACTATCGTATAATCAAGATCGTCACTCATCACCGGCCGTCCTCATCGGGAATTTGTGAGAGCATATACCGCACGACTTCTTCAAGGCCGCACTCCTTCCAGTCGTTATCGTAATATGTTTTCGAAAGAGGGTAGACGATCTGCATATCGAGTGTCTCACCCGGTACACGTCCGCTCCTTAAAGGCTCATAGAAATTGCGGAGAAAATCATCCTCCGAGGCATTTGCAAATTCCTCCGGTTTCAGGAAGCGCAGTTGTCTTTTTGTGTTCTCGATCAGCACTTTCGCGCCGAGTCCTTTGAGCTTTTCATACTCACCGGCGGGAATGTTTGTAAATATCGCCGGAAGATCACATGACACTATTCGCTCGTTGTTTCGGTCCGTAAGTATCCCGCATGATTCGAACGAGAACGAGCTTTCCGTAAACTTTATCTTAAGTATCACTCCGTATTCGGTACCGAACTGACTTCTCTGATAGTCGGTGTCGAATATGAAATTACCGAGAGAATAGAAGATGGCTTTGTCGCCGGCAAGTTCGTAATTGTTCACGACATGCGGGTGATGTGCGACAACGATATCGGCTCCCATATCAAGATACGACATGTAACGATCGCGCGTGTAAGGAGAAGGTATTGCGGTAAACTCCTCACCTGCATGCGCAACGACGACGCACCATCTGCATGAACTTTTTATCTCGGCGATCCTTTTTCTTATCAGATCGAGATCACTCCACGAAAAGCATCCGGGCGTATTGTCGTCGGCTTTTCTGCACGCGCGCTGATATCCCACACCTATCATTCCGATGCCGCCCGCTTCTTCGATGATGACCGGAGAAGACGCTTCATCGATGTTCATTCCGGCGCCGAGAGTCTGCGCCCCCGAACTTGCGGCATATGAGAGAGTGCTCTTCATTCCTTCGGGCCCTGCATCCATTATATGGTTGTTGCATATGTTCCATATATCCGCGCCCATATCCGAAAGAAATCCCGCAACCTTCGGATCCATCGCATGGATAAGGGTGGCCGCAACGCCTTCGGGTTTGCCCGGGGCGGCGTTTTTGCCGGTGTGATTTTCGCTTTTGTCAAAAAGCGGGCCTTCGACGTTTACGATCAGGTGATCGCAGTCTTTGATGAACGAGATAACATCGGGCGCGACAAGATCCTTGTCATCCCACCGGCCCTGCATGTATTTGTCGAAGCCTATATCACCCGTAAAGTTTAAAACAGTGCTTTGTTTCATATGTGGTATCCCGCGATCAGAGTCCGCACAACTGTCTGAACACGTCTCCGCGTTCCTCGAAGTTTTTGAAGTAACCGTAGCTTGCCGCTGCGGGGGAGAGTATCACCGCGCCGCCTTTGCGCGTTATGCTCTTTGCGCGTTCGACCGCTTCCGCAAGCGTCTCTTTGTATATACAGTTATCCGTTTTGACAATGCTGTCGTATATCCGTTTTCCGGAATCATACGAAAAGATATAGTTGTATTTCGTGTTCGAATTGACGAAATCTATGAGAGTGTCATAGTTGATCCCGCGATCCATCCCTCCGATAAGAACCGTAGCGGCGTTCGGCACGGCACCGATGGCTTCTATCGTGGCGGACGGTATCGTTGAGATCGAGTCGTCGTAATAATCTATACCGTCCAATGTTCCGATATGCATGAGTCTGTGAGGCAGTCCGCTAAAATCACGAAGCGCGTTTTTTATCGCTTCGGCATCAATACCGTATACCTTAGATGCGATCATGAAAACAAAATGAGCGTTGAGGTCGTTGTGATGTCCGAGAACTTTAAGATCATAATCGGGAACGTTTTCGGCATCGATACGGATCTCGTTCGCGAGTGTGGACAGAGCAGGAACGTTCTGACCGTCAAACAGTATGTCTCCCGCCGTCTGGTAGCGGGTGATGTTCGCTTTGGCGGCAAAGTATCTGTCAAAGGTTTTGTAGTAATCAAGGTGCTCCTCGAAGAGATTCAGAAACACCGCAACATGCGGGGATACGTTGACGTGCGCCAGCTGGTGGCAGGACATTTCGAATACTGCGATCGTATCTTTGTCGATCTGACCGAAATGATCGAGACAGGGCTCGCCGATGTTGCCGAGAAGCACCGCCTTTTTGCCGCAGGAGGAGAGCACATGACAGAGCATCGCCGAAGTCGTGCTCTTGCCTTTTGTGCCTGTTATTCCGACGGTATTATCCCTGTAGTTTTCAAGAAAGATCTGTGTCTGCGAAGTGTACTTCGGATCATCGTCGTCCATGACTATGCCGGGACTCTTGACGATATAGTCGAAAGAATCCTCATTTATGTCTTCGCGTTTGCCTTCGAAGACCTCTATTACAGACGGGGCGCAGTGCTCTTCGAGAAAGCTTTTCGTCGACTTTCCCTCACGTCCGAAGCCCCATATCAGTATTCTTTTTCCGTTAAACTTTTCGTACATGTCTCTCACCCTGAAAATACATTATATCATAACAATAAAAACAGGCTTAATTTATTTTGATATTCCGTGCGTAATGTCTTATAATTATAAGGATTATGCAAGTGCTGTTCGGGAGGGGTCTATGAAACAAATCTACATAAGAAGACCGAGCGACAACGGAGTGCGGGTGCTGACAACAGCGGCCTGTATCGCCGTCAATGTCGGTATGGCCTTTGCAACATATAAAGCGGGCATCCCGATGTATCTCGATTCTTTCGGGACGATTGCGATCTCGATGCTCGGAGGGATATTCCCCGGTCTTTTCACGGCGGTTGCAACCAATCTGCTGTGCAATTTCTTCAATCCGAATTCACTGTTTTATACGTTCATAAGCGTTGCCATGGCAATGTGTACCGTTATGGTCACAAGCCGTAACAAGGGCAAGAAAAAGAGGGATATCATTCCGTTGATCCTGCTTCTTGCGCTTATATCGGGTGTCCTTGGTACAGCATTTCAGTGGATTATTCTCGGAGGTCCGCAGTTCAGGGACGTTTCCGATTCGGCAAGGCTTATGAGTGAGTCGGGTGCGGGGTATTTCTTTGCCGCAATGCTTGTAAACACCGGACTTAATCTGATAGATAAGGCTGTAACGACGGGTTTGGCGGTTGTGGCCTGTGCGATTATACCCGAGCGCATTCGTAAAATACTTGCTGACACGGGATGGAAGCAGAAACCGTTATCTTCCGCGGAGATAAAAGAAGCGTCCGGAAAACATGCCGGAGGAGACGGATCTCTTCGTAAGAGAATGACCGTGATGTTTGCCGTGGCTGCGATCGTACTGACGGTTGCTCTGTCGTGGATCAGCGTGAAGATGTATTTTACGAACACCAAGGAGGAATACACGGAAAATGCCGTGGCTGCCGCAAAGTTTGCCGCGAATGTCATCGATCCGACGAAGATAGACGACTACATCAATCACGGCAAAGATGCCCCCGGATATGCGGAAACAAGAAGAATGCTCTACGATATCAGGGATACGGCCAGAGGTGTCAAATATCTGTATGTCATAAAGATAAGGGAAGACGGGTGTTACTACGTATTCGATCTTGCAACGGAAGATACACCTCCGTATGCCCCGGGAGATTTTGCCGAGTTTGAGGAGGCTTTCAAGCCTTACCTTCCGGCGCTGTTTGCCGGAGACAGGATTCAGCCGATAGAGTCGGATGATATTTCGGGATGGGTGCTGACCGTATATGAGCCGGTAAAGAATGAATCGGGCAAGACCGTATGCTACGTCGGAGCGGATGTGTCGATGTCGTATCTGTCGGGATACATGAGCAGCTTCCTTCTTAAGACAATACTGATATTCTCCGGCTTCTTCGCCCTCGTTCTCGGGTACGGCGTATGGATATGCAGGTATTATCTTGTATACCCGATCGGCAGCATGACGAAGAGCACGAAGGAATTCGCGATCAATACCGAAGACCAGAAAGCGATAGATGCCAGTGTCAGGAAGATAAGGGAGCTTGATATCAGTACCGATGACGAGGTTGAAGAGCTGTACCGCGCGATATGCAAGATGTCTTCCGACATGGCGGAGCATATCAGGAGCATCAGATATTATTCGAACGCGACAGCCAAGATGCAGAACGGTCTGATCATAACGATGGCCGACATGGTCGAAAATCGTGACTCCGACACAGGCGCCCATGTCCAGAAGACGGCGGCATATGTCAGGATACTTCTCGAGACGTTGAAGAAAAAGGGATATTACACGGAGAAGATCAAATCGAATTACATTTCCGACGTGGAGATGAGTGCGCCGCTCCATGATGTCGGCAAGATCAATATTCCCGATGCGGTCCTCAATAAGCCCGGCAAGCTGACCGATGAAGAGTTTGCGATCATGAAGACTCATACGACGGCCGGCAAGAACATAATAGAAAAGGCGATCAATACGCTTCAGGGCGAGAACTATCTGAAGGAAGCAAGGAACATGGCGGCATACCATCATGAGAGATGGGACGGCAAAGGTTATCCCGATGGACTGCACGGTGAAGTCATTCCGTTATCCGCAAGGGTAATGGCGATCGCCGACGTATTCGATGCGCTTGTATCGCCGCGTGTTTATAAGCCTGCATTCCCGCTTGAGAAAGCAGTTTCGATAATACAGGAAGGTGCGGGAACGCAGTTCGACCCGAAGTGTGTTGAAGCGTTCACGGACGCACTGCCACAATTTGTTGAAGTAATGAAGAAGTATCAGGAGAATTGACGGAGGTAGTTTTCCGGATGAGATCAAAAGCATTAAAGATCATGACTGTGGCAGCCCTTGCGCTACCGATGATCATGGCGTCATACGTGGAAGCCGAAGCGGATTCTTCACTTACCGGAGGCGGATATGCCGCGAGCGGACAGCTCGAGAATGTGGGATATATGGCTCAGCTTTACGATGCCACGAACGGACTTCCGACATCCGACGCGAACTATGTACTTGCGGCAAGCGACGGCTATATCTATATAGGAGGATACAGCGGGATCATACGCTACGACGGCTCCTCATTCGAAAGGCTTGACGGTTCGACCGGAATGACGAGCGGAAGGGCACTCATGGAGGATACGCTCGGAAGACTCTGGATCGGTACGAACGATAACGGAGTCGTCATGCTGGACGGAGAGAACATCAAGCGTTACACATATGAGGATAATCTGCCTTCCTCGTCGATCAGGACTTTCGCCGAAGGCGGCGACGGTAAGATTTATATCGGTTCCACCGGCGGAGTGTCATATGTCGACAATGCCGGTAAGCTTCATAACGTTGCCGATCCGAGAGTAACGGGCACAACCATCGTACGACTTGTATCCGATGCGGAAGGAAAGGTGTACGGTAACACCAAGGACGGAGCGATCTTCAGGATTGAGGACGGAGCGGTAGCGGGTTTTTATACCACAAACGAGCTCGGGACCGAGATCATATCGACAATATATGCCGATCCGAGCAATCCGGGCAAGGTCTACCTCGGGACCGAGAGCAATGTCATATATTACGGTGATTTCGGTGCGAGAGCGCATGATATGAAGAAGATCGGTGTTTCCCCCGCGGACAACACATACTGGATCACGTCGGCATGCGGCAGGATCTGGATCACATGTGAGAACTATACCGGGTATATCGATGAGACCGACAGATTCAGGACACTCGAGCATATACCGATGAACAACTCGATCGACATGATGACGTCCGACTATCAGGGAAATCTCTGGTTCGCATCATCGCGTCAGGGTGTCATGAAGGTTGTAACGAACAATTTCCAGAACGTTACAAGGACCGCGGGTCTTAACCTCGATGCCGTCAATTCAACGTGTCTTCACAACAACCTCCTGTACATCGGGACAGATTCGGGACTGTACATAGTAGACGGCGACAACCACGCTGTCGAAAATCATGTGACCGAATATCTTGCCGACACGAGGATCAGATGTATCACGGAAGATGATGATGATAATCTGTGGATCACAACATATACGAACGATCTCGGAGTGGTATGTGTATCTCCGGGAGATATCATAAAGAGTTATACGACAATGCAGGGAATGCCGGGCAACAAAACGAGATGTGCAACGATAGCATCCGACGGATCCGTGCTCGTCGGTACAAATGACGGTCTGGCGGTGATAAAAGACGGAGTGATCACTAAGACCGTTACAGAATCCGATGGCGTGGAAAACACCGTTTTTCTGACCGTGTGCGAAGGCGATAACGGAGTCGTTTATGCGGGCAGCGACGGTGACGGGATCTATGTTATAGACGGCAATAAGGTAAGCCGCCTCGGTCGTCCGGACGGACTGACAAGTGATGTCATCCTGCGCATCAAGAAGGATGAAGCGAACGGAGTGTACTGGATCATCACATCGAATTCGATCGAGTGCATGAAGGGCGGGAACATTAAATGTATAGATACTTTCCCCTATAATAATAACTTTGATCTGTTCCCGGATGAAGCGGGTAATATGTGGATCCTCTCGTCGGTAGGCGTGTACTGTGTGAATGCCGATGCGCTTGTAAACAATCACGTAACCGATTTCAAACTGTACACCGTGGCAAACGGACTGGCGGGAGCACCGACCGCAAACGCATTCTCATGCATGGACGATAAGGGTAATCTGTATATAGCCGAGAGAACCGGAGTATGTGCGGTAAATGTCAACAATTTCTTCGATCAGGACTCTCTCGTTAAGGTAGGCGTCAGATCGATAGTATGTAATGACGATGAGATACTTCCGGGAGAAGGCGGCACCTACACGATACCTTCGGATGCGTACAGGATACAGATCACCCCGGCGATACTTGATTATACGATGACGAACCCGCTTGTAAGAGTGTATCTGGAAGGCTCCGAGGAGGCGGGTATAACCGCGGAACAGAGCAGTATGACACCGCTCGAGTTCACGGGACTTGACTATGGTGATTATACGCTCCATGTTCAGATACTCAACAAATCGACAAGACAGGTATCGCTTGAACGGACATTTAAGATAACAAAACAACCGAGGTTCTTCGAACTTCTTACCGTAAGGATACTTCTTGTAGCGCTGATCGCGGCCATAGTCGGAATAATCGTATGGCGAGTCATGACAGGTACGGTCATTCGTAAACAGTATGAACAGATCAGGAGCGCCAAGGAAGAGGCTGAGCGCGCAAACAGCGCCAAGTCCAGATTCCTTGCGAACATGTCCCATGAGATAAGGACTCCCATAAATACGATCATGGGAATGGATGAGATGATATTGAGGGAGGATGCGACGGATGTTCCGAAGGGATACTTCATGTCCGTCATTAACTATGCGCTTGATATCAGAAGCGCATCCGAGTCGCTTCTCGGCCTTATCAACGACCTTCTCGATATATCCAAGATCGAATCGGGTAAGATGAATCTTGTCGAACAGGGATATGATTTTGCGGAGCTTCTCAGATCCATAATCACGATGATAAGAGTCAGGAGCAGGGAGAAGGATCTGACGTTTGATGTTATGGTTGACGAGAACATCCCTACAAGACTGTACGGAGACAGCGGCAAGATCAAACAGGTACTGCTGAACTTACTGACCAACGCGGTCAAATATACGGAAAAAGGCGGCTTTACGCTCAATGTTTCTCTTGAGGAGAAGAGAGAGAACGACTGCGATCTGAAGTTCTCGGTCAAGGATACGGGTATCGGTATAAAGGCTGAGGATATGGATAAGCTCTTTACGGCATACGAGAGACTTGACGAGGAAAGGAACAGCGGAATACAGGGAACAGGACTCGGACTCGATATATCGAGGCGTTTCGCCGAGCTGATGGGCGGCAAGCTCTGGTGTGAGAGCGAGTACGGAAACGGAAGCGAATTCATACTGACCGTTACACAGAAGACGGAGGATGCCACTCCGATGGGGAAATTCGTCGAACAGGTCGACGAAGGTGCAAAGGGCCCGTATGTGCCGCAGTTTATCGCACCTGACGCCGACATACTTATAGTAGACGATAATCCGATGAACCTGTCGGTCATCAAGGGGCTGCTGAAGGCCACGAAGATGTTCATTACAACGGCGTCAAGCGGAGAGGAATGTCTGGAGAAGATCAAATACGGATCGTTCAATGCTGTTCTTCTCGATCATATGATGCCGGGCATGGACGGTGTCGAGACTGTCGCCAGGATCCGTGAGGATCATCCTGACCTTCCTGTATACGCACTTACCGCCAATTCGACGCTCGGTGAGGAATTCTATATATCAAAAGGATTTACCGGATATCTTGCAAAGCCTATAGACAGCCGTGCCGTGGAAAGAGCGATCATGAAGCATCTGCCGCCGGAGATGATGATGAAACCGGACGGAGCGGACTTCGCCGAACAGATCGAGGAACTGCCGGAGAACATGAACTGGGCGAAAGATATAGAAGGGATATCGATG
>JAEEJD010000038.1 GCA_016281675.1 Lachnospiraceae bacterium | reverse complement strand
TCAAGTCCGCCGACTATGAGCCTTTTCAGATACAGCTCAAGCGAAATACGAAGGTTAAGGTCCTCATCAAGTGCATTGAAATGAGTCATGAAAGGTCTTGCCGCAGCTCCGCCCGCATTTGCAACGAGCATCGGCGTCTCGACTTCCATGAAGCCCTGTCCGTCAAGATACTTACGGATCGTTGAGATGATCTTAGACCTCTTGATGAACGTATCCTTTGATACATCGTTCATGATAAGGTCCACGTATCTCTGGCGGTAACGCATGTCGGTATTTGTCAGTCCGTGGAACTTCTCGGGAAGCGGAACAAGGTTCTTAGACAGAAGAATGACCGATGAAGCATGTATCGATACCTCACCCATCTGCGTCCTGAACATATATCCCTTTACGCCGACTATGTCACCGGGTTCGAACTTCTTGAAGTCGGCATATGCCTCCTCACCGAGCGAATCTCTTGAAACATATACCTGTGAATTGCCCTTAAGATCCTTAACATTTATAAAGGAAGCCTTACCCATAACACGCTTAAGCATTATACGTCCGGCTATGCTCACATTTATCGGGGACGCATCCATAATGGCGCGTCTTCCTTCATATTCTTCCTTTGCAAGCGCCTTCTTCTCTTCTTCGGGAAGACTCTCATCTATCGCGGGTGCCACATGATCCGCAAGGAGCTTTTTCTCAAGTTCCTCGTAAGCGGCCTTGGCATCAGCCGTATGATCCGTCTGGTCGTACTTCGTGATGACAAACGGGTCCTTGCCCGCTGCCTGAAGGTTTGCGAGCTTCTCGCGCTTATTCTTCAATATCTGGTTAAGATCGGGTTCCTGCGTTCCCTGATTCTGATTGTTGTTCGCCATTATATCAGTCTTTCTTCTTGGTAGTTGTCTTCTTTGTGCTCTTTGTTTCTTTTGCGGGAGCTTTCTCTGCTGCTTTTTCCACAGTCTTCTTTGCAGTCTTTGTGCTCTTTGCGCCTTCCGGCTTTTCAACCTTCACGATCTTGTACTTGATCGTTCCGGAAGGTGTATCAACATTGATCGTTGCGCCCTTCTTTGCACCGATAAGCGCTTTTCCGACAGGAGATTCATTTGAGATCTTACCGTTTAAGCTGTCAACTTCCGTTGAACCTACGATCTTATATGTAACTTCCTCGTTATATTCAATATCAAGAAGTGTTACCGTGCTTCCGAGTCCGACCGCGTCCTTGGCAACATCCTCCTCAAGATAGACCTCGGCGTTCTTAAGAATAGCCTCGATCTCTTCTATTCTATGCTCATTGTCTCTCTGCTCTTCCTTGGCTGCGTCATATTCCGCATTCTCCGAAAGATCTCCCTGCTCGCGGGCTTCTTTGATCTTCTGGGCTATCTGCGCCCTGACGATCTCTTTCCTCTCATCGCGTTCCTGCTCAAGCTCGCGAAGCTTTTCATAAGACATTAAGTTCTTTTTTTCTTCCATGGTACAACCCTTCCCTTCATATATTGTTTAAGGAAAAAAACAATAAACGCATTATAGCGCAAGCAACCTGCAACGTCAATAAACTTGTTATCGGAGAAAATCATCCATCAGACGTTTAAGATCATCAAGCGATGCTGCTTCATTCATACGTCCCCGAAGATGCGAGGAACCTGCATATCCCTTCGTATACCACGCAGCGTGTTTTCTCATCTCACGGGATCCTATATATTCTCCCTTGCAGTCTATAAGCATCTGTGCATGCCGCATTACCATCCGTGCGACTTCTTCCTTTGACGGTTTAGTCCATTCCCTTCCCTCGCTTTTTGCGGTCAGCTCCGAGAATATCCAGGGATTCCCCTGTGCCGCCCGGCCGATCATTACCGCATCGCATCCTGTCAGATCTGTCATTTCACATGCAGTTTCATAAGATGTAACATCACCGTTTCCGATGACCGGTATGGATACGGCTTCCTTAACCTGTCGTATGATATCCCAATCCGCCTTGCCGGAGTAATACTGCTGTCTTGTTCTCGCATGTACGGTCACGGCCGCCGCACCTGCCTCTTGTGCGATCTTTGCCATCTCAACGGCATTTACATGCTCATCATCAAACCCTTTCCTTATCTTGACCGTAACGGGCTTGGATATTGCAGATGACACGGCCTTTATTATCTTACCCGCAAGGTCCGGATCTTTCATTAGTGCAGAGCCCTCGCCGTTATTTACAACCTTCGGTACAGGGCAGCCCATATTTATATCGAGTACCGAAAAGGGCCGCTCCTCAATCTTTGCCGCCATCGAGGCCATGATATCGGGGTCAGAACCGAACAGCTGGAGGGACACCACACCTTCTGCCGGGTCTATCTGCATCATTTCGTCGGTAGCCTTGTTCCTGAAATAGATCGCCTTGGCGCTTATCATCTCCATGCAGGTCATTCCGGCTCCGGCTTCGTGGCACAGTATGCGAAATGGCAGGTCACTTACCCCTGCCATCGGTGCCAGTATCCATCTATTCGGAAGTTCGACATTACCTATTTTTATCATAGATCAGTCTCAGACCTTCAAGTGTCAGTTCACTGCTGTATTCGTCGATCATCTTAGTCTCATTGCTTATAAGACGTCCCAGACCTCCTGTTGCGACAACCTTGAGGTCTTTGTAGCCCGTCTCTTTTTTCACCTGTTTGATGATGTACTCTGTCTGTCCTATCTGTCCATACATAAGTCCCGCCTGCATGGACCATATCGTATCCGTGGCAAGTATGGACTTGGGCATGGCGATCTCTATCTCCGGAAGCTTCGCCGTTCCCGTCCAGAGTGCCTCGGCGCTTATCTTTACGCCGGGTGCGGTTATGCCGACCGTGAAACGTCCATCCTCGGTAACAAGGTCATAAGTTGTCGCGGTTCCGAAGTCCAGAACAAGTATCGGTCCTCCGTAAAGCTCATATGCGGCAACCGCATCCACTATCCTGTCCGGTCCGATCTCCCTCGGATTGGGAGTATCGATCCTGATCCCTGTCTTCACACCGGGGCCGACAACAAGAGGCTCGATGCCGAGATATTCCCTGACGCTGTTAATGAGGGAGTGCATTATGTTCGGCACGACCGATGCGATTATCGCACCGTCTATGTCTTTGATATCCACGCCCTTCTTTACGATAAGGTCTGTGATCGTTGTTCCGAACTCATCCGTGGTCCTCGGGGCCTTTGACATCATCCTGAACGTGTTTATCAGCTTGTCGCCATCGTATATCCCGAATGTTATATTTGTATTTCCTACATCAATTACCAGTAACATCGTCTGCTCCTTCTATCTTTTCTCCA
Organism: Lachnospiraceae bacterium; assembly: GCA_016281675.1. The sequence goes on along the minus strand of JAEEJD010000038.1, from coordinate 1,022 downwards.
AGAATAAATGCCCTGTAAAACAGCTCGAGTGCCTCAAACAGTTCTTCCTTGCGTTTTTTTACTTCCTTAACAAGAAGTCCCGCACCGATCTCGTCATACAGAAGATCTCCTTCATCGGCATCCGTAACAAGCATCACATGTGCATCGTCATCGAATCCGATCATAAATGCACCGCCAACCTCTTCGGTAAAGAGTACACACATGATGTGCAGTTCCTCTTTTATCGATTCTGGAAGCTTTGAAAACTTTTCATTAAAATAATACTTCTGCTCATAAGCATTCGCTCCGCAGAGGATTATGCTGTCCGTATCCATCAGTACCCTCCGATGAGTGCATATATGCATATCCCGGTTATCGTCGCAAAGGCGACCCCGATGACTGCAAATACCCAGCCGTTTTTCGAACCGCGCTTGAAGCACCTGTAACTGTTAAACCCAAGCAGTATGGTGGCGCATGCAAACATTATCGTATACAGAAGCGTTGTGGCTCCGGTACGAAGTGATATCGTTCCGCATATGATGATGATGGTCGAAAATACTATATCGGCCAGGCTCACAAAAAAGAATTCCCTTTTTGCCAGTGTTTTTAAATAATCGATAAGTTCCGTGTTCATATGATCCTCATCCCAGTGTTGCCGCCATTACGGCCTTGATAGTATGCATGCGGTTTTCCGCTTCGTCAAAAACAACTTCCGAATACTTGCGGAACACCTCATCGGTCACTTCCATATCGGCGATCCCGAACCTCTCTCCCATCTCGCGTCCGATCGCGGTATTGCGGTCATGGAACGCAGGCAGGCAGTGAAGGAATATAGCATCAGGTTTTGCATGTTTCATAAGATCCATCGTTACCTTATAAGGTGTAAGTTCTCGGATACGCTCTTCCCAGACTTCATCAGGCTCACCCATCGATACCCACACATCGGTATAAACTATGTCCGCTCCTTCAACAGCCTTGTACGGATCTTCCTCAAATGCTACCGAACCTCCGGAGATCTTTGCAAACTCCTCGCACTCTTTTAT
>JAEEJD010000004.1 GCA_016281675.1 Lachnospiraceae bacterium | reverse complement strand
GCATCGAGTTCGGATGCCATATGTATGAGCGTAAACAACAGATAATTGATATTAAGCCTTCTCGTTTCGGCACCTTCGTTTTTGTTCAGTTCGGTATAGAATGCATCGACTGTTGTGCGTATTGCTGCCGCATCATCCTGTGATATTGCCTTTACGAGCGAGTCGGTTATATCCTTGTGTATCACGACCGAAGTCGTATCATACGAAGCTTCATCGTCGTAACAGTATATATTCTTCCGGCTTCTGAACGCCTCAAGCGATTTGAGCATGCATGCCGAAGTATACGACCTGGACACCTGGTCGATCCTTGATACGCTCTTTCCGACAAACACATTCGTGTTGTATCCGGTCTCGTTTATGATATGATCCCTGAGCCCTTCGAGAAAATCGTTGAATCCGATTTCTCTCTTGGATGCGAAGTAATCGCAGTATATCAGACCGATGTCATAACTCTTATCGTCATGCGACACATCAAATATGCAGTGATCGCGCTCATCTCCGAGATAATCCCTGACAGCTGCATAGACCTTCCTCTGCCTGGCGCGCATCTCACCTTCCTCAAGTTCTTCGGCCGTATCCGCAAAATCCGACATCTCTATATCCGCATATCTGATCTCGTCGGAAAGATGAAGATGGTCGCGCACATATGTAACGTTTGCATCATCGAACTTGGCAAACAGAAGTGCCATAAGGTTTCTCGCAAGATACGCCTGCTGCATCGACTGTCTCGACTCTTTCTCCTCGTCCCTCTCGTCCGATTTTTTGGCGATCTTTCTGAGAACACTTAAAAGCTCCGTCTTCTCAACCGGCTTTAACATGTATTCCATGCAGTCATATCGAAGCGCGGTCTGTATGTACGAGAAGTCCTTGAATCCGGTAAGGATGATAAAAAAGGCGTCGCTTATCTTCTCCTCCCTTATCCTGCGCAAAAGCTCGATACCTGTCATCTCTGGCATTTTGATATCGGCCAGAATGACATCGACTTCGCATTCTTTTAAATATTCGTATGCCTCAAGACCGTTCGCACATGAACGTACGACCTCGAACCCTTCCGAGTTCCAGTCGACCACGGCCTTAAGCCCCTGCAGTATGAACGGTTCGTCGTCAACAAGTAATACTTTTCTCATTCACATATTCCTTCGGTATAATAACTGTTATCGTAGTTCCGATGCCTTCCTCCGACTCGAGAAGGAACTTAACGTTTCCGTCGGTCGCGATCTTAAGGCGAAGCGATGCATTTACGACACCTATCCTGCCCTTCTGTTTCAGATCTTCTATCGATGCGTTCTCCATCTTGCGTCGGAGCAGATCCATCTCTTCGTCACCTATTCCTTCACCCGTATCCTCGATCTCGATATAAAGGTCTCCGTCCTTCTTATATACCCTGACAAATATCCATCCGGGACTCGATTTGCCCTCTATCCCGTGAACGCACGAATTCTCCACGAACGTTACTATAGTAAGTCTCGGTATCAGTATCCTCCTGCAGTCTTCGCTGATATCCATCTCATATGACAGACGGTCACCGAACCTGTACTGCTGGAGCTTTAAATATGCGTCGACGAAGTCCATCTCGTTTTCAATCGTTATATGGTCTTCATTCCAGTCCGCATTCTTACGCTCCATCACGGCAAGCTTTTCGACCATCTCCGCGGTCTCGTTCTCGCCGCGTATCACGCTGTGCATCCTTATGCTCTCAAGCGCATTGAACAAAAAATGAGGATTGATCTGCGAATGCAGTGCCAGAAGTTCCGCCTGCTGCCTGGCTATATCCATCTCCTGCTCCTTGAGCCGGCCGAGCTGGACGGTCTGTGTGAGTTTTGCAAAGAATATGGGAAAGATCGCATTGACGACGATCATTGTCAAAAACAGCGGCCAGTTTCTCCTGATCGTATCAAGTCCCGATCCCGGATCTTCAAACACGTTGATCGTAAACTCATTTCCCGCATATGCATAATTCCTGGAAAAACCTATCTTCCTCTTCAGATCCCCGACCTTGTCGAAATCCTCGAACACGTTGTTGTTACCTTCAGTGAACACATACGCATTATCCCCGTCGGCTATATACCCGTCCGTTCCGGCCAATGCGGACTCCATGTTGCGGGCCAGCACCGCATAGTCCATTGCGACTATGCATATCTTCTTGTATTTTCCCCTCGGAAAATAGTTCATGCGTCTTATGAACTGGAATCTTCTTCGCGGTTTTGAAATGGGGCTCGTATCCCTGTCATAATAAAACATGACCCCCGTCTCTCTTCCTGACTTCGAGAACTCCTTGTACCATTCGTATTCACTCACCCTGTTCAGATTGTATATTCCGCCGCCGTTTACTATCGTCGGATTGTCGGTATATATCTCGAGCGATGAATTGTTTATTGAACACAGTGCCTTAAGGAACTTGTTGTTGGTAACCCTGTTGTATGCTTCGAAGTATTCAAGATCGTCCGGATAGTCGGTCTCAAGAAACTCCTCGAACTCATCGTTCTTTGTAACGTTCATGACGATATTCGACGCATCGTCAAGAATACCCGCAAACTGATATGCGATGTTTTCGGCCGATTTCTCATACGAATACTGCCGGTCACTCCTTCCCGAATTGATCAGGAGTGCAAAGAATATCGTATCGGTAACGAGAAGCGGCAGTATTATGCACAGTAAATACAGCACGGCCATATTCTTCGGCCATGCTGCAGGTCTGTTCTTTCTGTTTGCGATCCATTCCTTTAATCTGTTCATCTGTGCCTGTTCAGAGCGAGGCGATAACGTCCGCTATTTTCTCTCCTATCGGCTCTTTACGCTGCGGATGAAGGTCATTTAGTTCTCCCGTACCGTACGATCTGATAAGGAAAAATCCCGGAATTCTTTTACATTCCTCCTGCGCGGCCATAAGGCCTCTCCATGCCTTACCGCAGTCATATGACACCTCTTCCATCCTCGCATCGAATTCGGGAAGCTGGACACATACATAAGGCAGATCTTCTCCCCACATATCGCGAAGCTGTTTAACAAAACGTTCGGTAAGTTTCGGATATTCGTGATTGTTCTGACAGTTCGATTCTCCCTGATAATACGCGAACGCTTTTACCGAAAGGCCGGAAAGCGGCGCCGTCATCCCGTTATAAAGTGCGGTCGGCTTCCAGTTCACGAATACCGTATCCCTGCTCGGCTCACACTTATTTCCTTCAAGATACTTCCAGACTCCTCCGAGATATTCGATGTATTCGCCTCCTTCAAGCCTTTCGTTGAAGCCGTCCGTGATTCGCGTAAGATCATCTCCGTATACAACTCCGTATATCTTTCCCGGAGTTATGCGGCCGAATCCCTTCTCTATCCCGACTCTGAGAACGATCGTATTGTCGCCCTTTTTGATCAGTCCCTCCGGGATCGGGTATCTTCTCGGCGGATATGTGTATTCGGTCATACCGATAAATGTTCCGTTTATATAACAACTGTCGAAATCCACAAGCGTCCCGAACCATAACGAAGCACTCTTTCCGACATATTCATCGGGAACGGTAAAAGTCCTGGCGATCCATACGCTTCCGATATAACCTCCGAGCTCGGTATCCGAGAAGAACGCAGGGAAAACTATCTCCCGTCCCTTTTCGAGTATTTCTCTTCCGTCCTCGTATTTTCCGATGCCCTTATCGCCCCGATCGAGCGCCTCGTGCCATTCGTTTGCATTCTTCTCGTTGCTCCCAAGTATACTCAGT
>JAEEJD010000037.1 GCA_016281675.1 Lachnospiraceae bacterium | reverse complement strand
GTGCGGTCTTTATCGTTTACAAACAGATCGACATTCCGATGATCTGCAAAGTATTCTCGATCGTATTTGCGATAGCCGGGATAATATCGATACTGTCATATTGTATTAAAGATGTGGCCGTCGGCTACTATCGCCTTGATCTTGTGTACGGGCTTATGGCACTTGTTGCGGCACTTCTGTTCTTCACGAATCAAGACTCGATAGGTGACTATTTTTCCGTGATCGCTGGAATCATCCTGATCGGAAACGGAGTGATCAAGCTTCAGCATTCCATCGATATGAAGAGGATCGACAGAAAGATGAAGAAGATCACGGAAGCGTGGCTCGTTGTCATGATCTTTGCGATTATCGGATCGGCAGCGGGATTTGTAATGTTATATCTGACACCTCAGGAGCCGAGAACTCTGTTCATTCTTTTGGGAGTCGCGCTCATTGTTGCCGGAGTGTCCGATATATTCACCCACATAGTGTTTAACAAGAAAGTAAAAGCTTTCAGGAACGGTGACTATACTGTCGAAACAAAACACGAAGAGACCGTTTCCGTACCTGAGGAAACTACGACAATACAGGAACAGGAAGAAGTACAGGATCCGGATCCGGACAGGGATCAGGTGGTCTTTGAAGTAGAGTCATCCGAAGCAGAGACATCCGAAGAAGATAACGGATCCGGTGAAGAGAATACGGATGCTGCTGATCAACTCACTTAAAGAAAATCGCGATAACGGAGCATATCCGTTTCATATGCCGGGTCACAAGAGGAATCTGGCAGGAGACGATCTGCTTCGGCAGATATACGGTATAGACATAACGGAGACGGAAGGTTTCGATGATCTTCACAATGCACACGGGATCATTGAAGAGGCCGAGAACCGTGCCGCGGAATTGTTCGGTTCGGATGAAACACATTTTCTGGTAAACGGATCGACATGCGGAATACTTGCCGCCATAACGGGTTCCGTTACTTCGGGCGACAGCCTGATCATCGCATCAAATTGTCACCGTTCGGTATACAATGCGTTGATGATCAGCGGAGCCAAACCTTATGTAATAAAATCGGGTTCCGAATCGTATTTCGAGATAAGCGGCGGAGTCAGCGTCGCATCTGTGGAAAAAGCACTGGATGCCGCAGACGGAAAAAGGATCGCCGTTGTCATAACGAGTCCGACATATGAAGGGATCACAAGCGATATTACCGCGATCGCGGATTCGTGTCACAAAAAAGGAGCCGTGCTCATAGTCGATGCGGCACACGGAGCCCATTTCGGACTGTCGGGTGATTTTCCGATGAGCGCAGTCTCATCGGGTGCGGACGTGGTAATATCGAGCGTTCACAAGACTCTTCCGGCAATGACACAGACGGCCCTTATACATATCAGTAAGGACTGCCCGTCAAAGCAGCGTATCAGGAAGATGCTTCCGGTGTTCATGACATCAAGTCCGTCGTATGTACTTATGGCATCCGTCGACAGCATGACCGATCTGTTAAAGCAGCAGGGAACGGAGCTGTTTAAAAGATATGTTGAAAGGCTGGATGATTTCTACGATAAAGCGAAGGACTTTAAGTGCCTGAGTGTTTTAAATAAAGATAAACTGACAGCTGAAGGATCGGTCGATCATGACAGGAGCAAGATAGTCATAAGCGATATGACATCAACATATTACGGAAAGGAATTGTCGGATATTCTTCGCGAACAATACGGTATATGCTCCGAGATGGCTGCGGAAACTTATGTGCTGTTGATGACATCGATCGCGGATACGGATGAAGCGTTCGCTTGTCTGGTAAAGGCACTTTCGGATATTGATGAAAAGTTATGTGACAGGCAGGTTCTTCCAAAGGCGCGGGGATTCGTAAAACGGATATTTGACAGTGTCGTCGGAAGTCGTATCGCAAAGTATCTTCAGACGGTTCCGGTTGATGAAGTCGAGACGGACAAGGATCCCGGTATAAGAACTTTTGATAACAGGATAACGGAAACAGTCTTTGCCGATAATGTCGAATTCGTTCCGGTGGAACTGTCCGAAGGAAGAACGGCAGCTGATTTTGTATCGGTGTTCCCCCCGGGGATCCCGGTTACGGTTCCGGGAGATGTGATCTCGGGCGAGGCAGCGGATAAGTTATTAAGAGCATTGGAAAACGGCCTGGAAGTAACGGGTCTGAAAGATAAGGAAATAGCGGTTTTATGGGAAAGATCTTCTACCTTGTAGGCAAAAGCTGTGCGGGTAAGGACAGTATTTACAACAAGATCATAGATGACAAAGAGCTCGGTCTCAAGCCGGTGATACGTTATACGACAAGACCGATAAGGGACGGAGAAGCAGACGGCGTCAGTTATCATTTTACGGATGTCTACGGATACGGCAAATTAAAAGATGCCGGAAAGATCATAGAGGAACAGGTTTATCATACCGTTCACGGTGACTGGTATTATTTCACCGCCGATGACGGAGGTATTGATCTTGAGACAAATGATTATATCGCCATAGGAGTGCTTGAGTCATTTGCGGGAACAAGGGAGTATTACGGTAAGGACTGTGTCATCCCGATATACATAGAACTTGATGACGGGGAGAGACTGCAGCGGGCTCTTAACAGGGAGAGACTTCCCGAAAACGGAAGATACGCGGAAATGTGCAGGAGATTTCTGTCGGATGCAAATGATTTTCGCGAAGAGC
>JAEEJD010000036.1 GCA_016281675.1 Lachnospiraceae bacterium | reverse complement strand
GAGCAGCAGGCGAACAACGACTTCCTGACGGGGCTTTATAACCGTATGTGCTGCGAAAGAGACCTTCTTCGCATTGTTGACGAGGCTAAGGAGTGCGGCGGAAAGGGCGCCGTCATTTACCTCGATCTCGATGATTTTAAACATATCAATGACGGACTGGGCCATCAGTACGGTGACGTGCTCCTTAAGGCCATTTCAAACAGCCTGCAGCGCATAAACGGTGTTGAGAATACGTGTTACCGAATGGGCGGTGACGAGTTCGTTATCCTTGTTCCTCATACGAGTTATGACCGTTTTGAGGAGATAATGGAAAACATCAGGGTGGTATTCAACAAGCCTTGGTTCTTAAAGGGTGCGGATTATTACTGTACGTCGTCGATAGGTGTCGTTACGTTCCCGGATGAGGGAGAGACGGTTCAGGATCTTATCAGGAAGGCCGATATCGCGATGTATGCGGCGAAGAAGTCGGGCAAGAACAAGCTTGCTCATTACACCGATTCGTCGGATGTGGAGGCATACAAGCGCCTTGATATGGAAAAGAGTATGAGGGCTGCAACTGCTACCGATTACGATCAGTTCGAAGTATACTTCCAGCCTATCGTTGATATCCAGAAGCCCGGAAATCCCTGCACGGGTGCCGAGGCTCTTATCAGATGGAATTCCACGGAGCTCGGTTTCATCCCTCCCGGAGATTTCATCCCGCTTGCGGAATATCTCGGTCTTATCAATCCTATCGGACTGCACGTACTTCGTAAGGCGTGTGAAGCGGTCAAATACTGGAATGAGAACGGACATCCGTATTACAAGGTCAATGTCAATCTGTCGGTTGTCCAGCTCATGCAGAACGATATAGTAGAGAACATCGGAATGGTGATCGATGAGATCGGCGTGAACCCGAGGAACCTCACGCTCGAGGTTACTGAGTCACTCGCTATCAACGATATGGAGCGCATGAAGAAGATCCTCGGAAGCATCAAGAAGCTGGGTATCCGTATTGCGCTTGATGATTTCGGAACAGGTTACTCATCGCTCAATCATATCCGCGAGATACCGCTTGATGTGATCAAGGTCGATCAGACATTTGTTACCGATCTTGCAACCGATATGTATGCACAGGCGTTCATCAAGATGATCGGTGAACTTGCCGAGGCGCTCGGTGTGCGTGTTTGCGTTGAAGGTATCGAGACGAGCGAGCAGTTTAAGGTACTCGAGAATATGAACGTGCGTATGGTGCAGGGCTTCTATTTCGATAAGCCGATGCCGCGCGCGGACTTCGAGGCAAAGTATTTGGCTTGATCGCCCCAAACAACAATACACATTTGTTCGAAAAGGCGCTTCCGCTTCTTTCCGGACGTCACGTTACTAGACTCGTGAAAAACCTCGTCAAGTAACAACGTCCTCCAAAACTTTTCTCACAAACGGTATGTTGTTTGTGGCTTAAAACTTAAGGAGGTAAACATGGAAAAGATCAATTTATACAAGGAACTCGATTCAAACTCATACCCGGGTAGGGGTATCGTGATCGGAAGAAGTACCGACGGAAAATACGCCGTAACGGCCTATTTTATTATGGGCAGGAGCACCAATTCGAGAAACCGCGTGTTCGTTGAAGACGGCGAGGGGATCCGCACGAAGGCGTTTGATGAGAGTAAGCTTGAGGATCCTTCACTTATCATATATGCTCCGGTGCGTGTATACAAAAGCACGACAATAGTCACGAACGGCGACCAGACTGATACGATATACGACGGTCTTGCTGAGGGGAAGACATTCGAGCAGTCGCTCAGGAGCCGCGAATTCGAGCCTGATGCACCGAACTATACACCGCGTATCTCGGGTATCATGGATATCGATAAGGGCAGGTATACATATGCGCTTTCGATCCTAAAGAGCAATAACGGCAATCCGGAGGAGTGCCTCCGATATACATTCAGCTACGACAATCCGCTTGCGGGTGAGGGACACTTCATCCATACATACATGAAGGACGGCAATCCCCTTCCTTCGTTTGAGGGAGAGCCGAAGTTCGTTGCGATCGAGGGAGATATCGAGACATTCACGAAGAAAGTTTGGGAGAACCTCAACCTCGACAACAAAGTTTCACTGTTCGTGCGCTATATTGATATAGCGACCGGGGAGACAAAGACAAGGATATTGAATAAGAATACGTAAGCGTCACGGGTCGGAAACAAAATACATGTTTGTCCGTCCGAGACCCGAAAGGGAGAAAAATATGAAAGAATTAGAGCTTAAATACGGCTGCAACCCGAATCAGAAGCCTTCGAAGATCTACAGGGCAGACGGAGGCGAACTTCCGATAACGGTGCTTAACGGCCGTCCCGGATACATCAATCTTCTCGATGCGTTTAACGGCTGGCAGCTTGTCAGGGAGCTTAAGGCGGCAACGGGATATCCCGCGGCAACGTCATTCAAGCACGTCTCTCCTGCCGGTGCCGCGATCGGAAAGCCGCTTTCCGATACGCTCAAGAAGATATATTTTGTCGATGATCTCGGGGAACTGTCTCCTCTTGCATGTGCATATGCAAGGGCAAGGGGTGCGGACAGAATGTCATCGTTCGGCGATTTTGTTGCTCTTTCCGACGTTTGCGATGTTCCGACGGCGAAGATATTAAAGAGAGAAGTTTCGGACGGTATCATCGCTCCCGGATATGAACCCGAAGCGCTTGAGATACTGTCGGCCAAGAAGAAAGGCAACTATGCGGTCATTCAGATAGATCCCGAATACAGGCCGGCTCCGATAGAGCACAAGGAAGTGTTCGGTGTTACATTCGAGCAGGGAAGAAACGAGATAGACATTAACGAGGAGCTTCTGACGAATATAGTCACGAAGAACAAAGACCTTCCCGAAGATGCGAAGCACGATCTTCTCATCTCGCTAATAACACTCAAATATACGCAGTCCAATTCCGTATGCTACGTCAAGGACGGTCAGGCGATCGGTATCGGTGCGGGACAGCAGTCGAGAGTTCACTGTGCGCGTCTTGCAGGTCAGAAGGCGGATAACTGGCTCCTTCGCCAGAGTCCCAAGGTGATGAACCTTCAGTTTGCGGAAGGTATCGGACGTGCCGACAGAGACAATGCCATAGACAACTACATCGGAGACACATATATGGATGTCATCGGAGATAACATTTGGCAGAAGTATTTTGCCGTAAGACCCGATGTTTATACGGCCGAAGAGAAACGCGAATGGCTTGACCAAATGACCGGTGTGTCGCTCGGTTCGGATGCTTTCTTCCCGTTCCGTGACAGTATCGACCGCGGCGCGAAGAGCGGCGTTTCATACATTGTACAGCCCGGCGGTTCCGTTCGTGATGACCTTGTTATAGAGGCATGCGACGAATACAACATGGTCATGGTATGCAACGGAGTTCGTCTTTTCCATCATTAAAGGCAGTAAGGATGGACCCACGAAAATTTATAAAACAAAACTTGCACATCCTCTGCATTGCGATCTTCGCCGCGATCGTCGCGGCGGGCGGAGCAGGGATCATCGCCCGTTTTCGCGGAAATCCCGTGATAAACGAGGTATGCACTTCGAATGTGGCAAGTTGCGAGGATGAAAACGGGAACTTTCCCGACTGGATCGAGATATACAATCCGACCGATCATGATATCGATCTTTCGGGATATATCGTAAACAAATCATCTGAGCTTAAGAAAGATAAATTCATCATTCCGGAAGGCACAATCCTTTCACCCGGGTCGTTCTATCTGTTTGATCCGGGATTTTCCATGTCATCGAAAGGGTCGGGAGTCAATCTTCTGGATCGGGACAATCATTACATCGATCATGTCGATGTACCTTCTCTTAAGTATGACACGACGTATTCGAGAATATCCGATGCCGCGATCGGGTGGGAGATAAAATCACCCACGCCGGGTTATTCGAATTCCGAAGGCGAAGTGCTGCAGCCCGTAATAGAAGGCGCTGTGAGACCGAGCGTTGAACCGGGATTTTATGACAGTGATATCGATGTTGAACTTAAGGCTTCGAACTGGGGCAGAAAGATATACTACACGACCGACGGAAGTGACCCGAGGACGAACGGGAGACTGTATGAGGGTCCGATCCGTGTAAGCGACAGATCGGGCGAGGACAACGTTTACAGTGCGATCAAAGAGGTTTCCGAAAGCTATATGAGCGGTGAGGTATCGGTACCGTCGCATAAGGTCGACAAATGTACGGTCATTTCTGCTGTTGCGCAGGATCTGCTCGGAAGATACACGGATGTGTCTTACAGCACGTATTTCATAGGATATAATAACAGAAAAGCTTACGATGGGATCACCGTTATATCGGCGAGCGCGGATCCCGATGATCTGTTCCTGCATGATGACGGGATAATGGTTCTCGGGAGCGATTATGACGAGTTTGTCGAAGCCGGGATGCCTGATGAATATGAGGGAAGTAACGCCAATTTTACCCGAAGGGGCAGAAGAAGCGAGCGGGAGATAAACCTTGAGATATTCGACACCGGCCGAAGTAAGGTGCTTGATTCACGTGCTGGGGTTAGGATAAAGGGCCTGTCTTCGAGATGGGATCTTCAGAAGAGCTTCAACCTGACGTTTCGCACGGCTTACAGTGGAGAAGACCGGGCAAAGTTTGCTACGGGAGGCAAAGAATACGACAGACATTCGCTTTCGCTTGATAAATGCGGGCAGGATACCGCGACCAAGATGTGCGATATCCTGATGGAGCGTTGTATGAGCGATACCGATTGCGTCACGAACGACGGAGTGCCGTGCTGTCTGTTTATAAACGGTGAATACTGGGGATTTTACTGGCTGATGGATCGTATCGACGAGAGCTACATCGCCGACGAATATGATGTTAACAGGGAAGACGTTGAGATAGTCGACAGTGAGGAGTTCGAATCCCTAGGACTTAACTGGGATATAGACAGTTTTGACCGCGATGCGCTCATCGATTATTATGCGGCAAACATAATCGTGGCTCATGACGGTGACTGGCCTGCTTTTAACGTGAGGATGTGGAAAACCGGAAGCGATGAGGGCACACTGTTCGGTGACGGAAAGCTTCGCCCCGTGATCTTTGATATGAACTCAAGATCGATGCAAAGTCCCGATTATGATGTTACGGAATATCTCATGCAGTGGTATCCGTTCATGAACGTGTCCGAGGATCCGCTGTTTCGGTCAGACCTTGTTGAGCGGATCGACAGGATGTGCGGCGATGAGTTTGAGACGGATAAGATGATCCGGATGATCGACTCTCTGTATGACGAGATGTGCGATCAGATGATACTTGAT
>JAEEJD010000035.1 GCA_016281675.1 Lachnospiraceae bacterium | reverse complement strand
TAGGAGTCGGCGTTGGCGTCGGTGTTGGTGTCGGGGTCGGCGTTGGTGTCGGTGTTGGTGTCGGTGGCGGCGGCGGTGTCGGAGGCAAAGCCGATATCACTATACTTGCGGTATCCGTGTAAGCGGGATATTCCCATCCTCCGACAAGCCTGCATCTGAACTGTCTTCCGTCAAGTTCCTGACTGACATTCTGTATCGTGAGCCTGTTTGAACCGGTTCCCGAATACTTCTCACCGTATATGCCGTATCCTTCGTTCAGCTCCTTCCACTCACCGTTATCGTTTCTGAGCCACTTATAGGGTCCGTCGTATTTTGCGTTTACTTCGAACTGAACCGTCCCACCGACACTTGTCGTCTGGGAGACCGGCTGCCTGATATACGTTATGTATCTCTTTCTTATACTCAGCCCTTCAACCGTCACAACCTCTCCAAGCCGCCTGCCGCAGTAGTTACAGTAATCCCCTAGCTTGTGGGTTATCTCAAGGCATATGAGACCCGTGTCAAAGTCCTGATACCCTATATCCGGGAGTTGATACCCCGAGCCCGCAACAACCTGGCCGTTACTTTTTTCTATCCAGATTCTGGCAGTGTAATATGAGCTGTTAGCTGCGCTCTGACAATAATGGCATCCCTCGACTTTCGGTTCATCGAACCACACCGAGTCGGCATACTTTAATATTGCGGGAAGTTTCTGCACGGATACGGTCCCGCTGATACGCGAATCAAAGACCATTTGAGGATAATACTTCTCCTTTATGTATGTCCTGTCTTCCGATATTGCCTCAGAATTGGGTCTTATATAGTCTTCCGCAAACACATAAGCCGTATGATCCGCAACGGATCCGATCAGTATGATAAATGCGGTCAGAAATGCGGTGACACGTTTATTCTTTTTTCTTTTCATCACTTTCTCCTATCATTTTCTTTCTTGTTGCGATACGTCTTTTCTTGACGTCTATGAGTTCATCCACTCTCGTCTTAACGGCACTAAGATCACTGTCCGAAAGATCCTTTCCGTCGGAATCCGCAAGAGCCTCAAGTTCCTCTTTCTCATGCATCAATACCGCCAACGCCTTATTCACTCCATCCAGCGGATCCGGATCACAGTTTTCAAAGCATCCGGCTATAAATATCAGATTCTCGTATTTCATTTTCGACGGAGCCCTTTTGACCAGATTACCGTACATTCTGCCGATCACAGTCATTGCACGATCCGTGTCGTATTCGAATCCGTTCATAACGCAGCAAAGTTCCGCATAGTCCTCCGTCTCCGGATACCTTCGCGGATCAAGCCTTGCAAAATACATGGCTGCCGTTTTGTAATCTTTCGCTATGAGCAGTGAATTGACCGCCACTTCGAAAATGAATTCCTGCTCACATTCTTCGGTCAGTTCACCGCTTTTGATACAGGCCTTTATGATCCCGATACCTTCAGGAGTGTACTCTCCGTCTTGCATATGTTCCGTGGCACTGATAACAAGATCACGGGCGCTCTTTTTTGCCCTTATGTATTTGTAAGCCTTTTGGGTTCCCCAGGAAGCGAGAACAAGTATTCCCGCGACCGTCGCCGCTAAGGCGATGCGCTTTTTAATTCTGTCGGGGATCGATCTGATATGTCTGATCTGTTTGATAACTTCGCGGGTGCAGGAGAATCTGTCCTCCGGCACCGGTGCACAGCACCTTTTTAGAAATGATCTTTCCGATAAGCCAAGTACTCTTGAACGAGCGATATTACCGAGTGCGGTATCAATGTCGGGATCCGGCGGCACACCGCACCTGATACAGTAATATGTCATCCCGAGCGCGAATATGTCTGTCCTTGCATCCATTACGGCGCCCGGATCATACTGCTCAGGCGGTGAATAGCCTCTTGTTCCGACCGGGATATGCCTTGCCGCAAGCCATCCCGCTATACCGAAATCTATCAGGTGCGGCAGTCCGTCATCGGATATGATGATGTTCTCCGGTTTTAGATCCAGATACAAAAGCGGCTTCGGCATAGTGTGAAGATAGTCGAGTGCCTCACATATATGTTGTGCTATCGCAAGACTTCTGTTACGAGGAAGTCCTTTGTCCCTGCACATTTGCGACAGAAGCGTTCCCTTAACGTATTCACTTAAGATATATATGTTCCTGCCGTCACAGAAGGCATCATGTATTGCGGGAAACAGAGGAAACTTAACGCACCTGAGCGACTCGATCTCGCTTCTGGCGAACCTGAACGCTCCGAGACTTCCGGCATCCATTACCTTCATCGCAAGTGATCTTCCTATATGCCTGTCTGCGACAAGATATACGCAGCTCGTGCCTCCCGAACCTATAACACTTTGTACTTCATATCGT
Source organism: Lachnospiraceae bacterium (assembly GCA_016281675.1). The sequence goes on along the minus strand of JAEEJD010000035.1, from coordinate 9,897 downwards.
CCGTTTACGAACGTACCTTTTTCAAAAACGGATATTTTCTTCAATGACAATTCCTCCGCCAGACGGTAGTTGACCCAAACATAAACCTGTGACAAAATGCAGTCAATACACTTTGTTTTTTTCTACACGTTTTAGAAAGCACCCGTGATATAACGGGTGTTTACGTCCAAAACAAAGTGTTATTTTTATACAAAAACGCCGATACCCGAAATCCCGGATACCGGCGTTTTTGTTCATATTGCCAGACGGCTTATCATCCTGTGAATATCCTTGCGATATCATTGTACATGATAACGACCAGAAGTATCAGAAGGAGTCCGACACCGATAAGCTGTATCGTGCCTTCCACCTTGCTGCTGGCGGGTTTTCCTCTTATCGCCTCGTATATGAGGAACAGAAGCTTTCCTCCGTCAAATGCGGGGATCGGAAACAGATTGACTATACCGATGTTTGCCGAAAGAAGCAGTGCAATGTTCAGCATGCTTACCACCACTGCCATCACTCCGATCTCCTTTGCGCTGTCATATTCGTCTCCAACGATCTCGACCGCACCGACAGGACCTGCCAGTTCCGAAACCTTCGCCTGACCGGAAAAGAGCATCCTGAAGCTCGAGAAAGTCATCTTGACCATATAGCGCACATACAGATAACTTGACTTTACTATGTACAGAGCTCCCTTTTCAGGCTCCTCGTATCCTCCGAATTCGACTCCGATCATGAATCGTCCGTACTCCTCATTCATCTTCGGAACAACTTCGGACGTAATGCGATTCCCTTCGTGCTCATACACTATTGTAAGAGGTTTGCCGTAACCGAGTTCAACGGCGGTGGATACTTCCGGATACAGATAACAGCGGCTGTGATTGATGCTTATGATCGTATCTCCGTCGCGGATGCCTGCCTCATATGCCGCACCATTCGGATCCACATGAAGGATCTTCGTCGACGGAATATCGATATAGTTCATCAGGAACAGCCCGAGTATAAACGCCAGAAGCAGATTGAAGAACGGTCCCGCGATCGTTGTTGCGATCCTGGACCAAACATTCGCTTTTCTGAACGAAGAATTGGCTATTATGGAAGCAAGATCTTCGTCACCTCTGTCCGCATCAAGATCATCGAACACACATGCCGCACCGAGCAGTATGACACGCAGCGATATCTTCGTCCCGTGCTTTGTCGTCCACCCTGCGATCTTCGGACCGAATCCCACAGTGAATTCGACAACCTCTATCCCGTTTAATCTGGCGATCAGAAAGTGTCCCAGTTCATGGACAAATACTATCACCGCCAGAATGAATATACCTATCAGTATCTTCAACTTATATCTCCCGCATGTTTGTCAACGCTTGCTATCGCCGCCTTCTCGGCATCGAGTATCTCATCCACCGAAGGATCGTCAATTACGGTCGCCTCGTCCATCGCAGCCTTTATAAGATCCGCTATATCCGTAAAGCCTATGGCCCCTTTCAGGAAAAGTGCCACGGCTCTCTCATTTGCGGCATTGAATACGGTTGGCATGCTTCCTCCGCGACGTGCTGCGGTATACGCATGCTTGAATCCCTCGAACCTGTCGGGATCGGGACGCTCAAACGTCATCGACGCAAGTTCAAACAGGTCCACCCTCTTCGTCGCAAGATAAGGGCGCTTGGGATAATACAGCGCATACTGTATCGGAACCTTCATATCGGGACATCCGAGCTGCGCCATTATCGCACCGTCTCTAAACTGAACCGCGGAATGGATTATCGACTGGGGATGTATTACAACTTCGATATCATCAAGGCCCACTCCGAACAGGTGACACGCCTCCATGACTTCAAGACCTTTATTTACAAGAGTAGCCGAGTCGATCGTGATCTTCGCTCCCATATCCCAGTTAGGATGTTTGAGCGCATCCTTTGCCGTCATACCCTTCAGTTCCTCGCGGCTTCTGTTTCGGAACGGGCCTCCCGATGCCGTGAGTATTATCTTCTCAAGTCCGTCATGATCCTCTCCGTGAAGGGACTGGAAAATGGCACTGTGCTCACTGTCGACAGGATACAGATCAACACCGTACTTTTTGACCATAGGCATTATGATATGCCCTGCACATACAAGCGTTTCCTTGTTGGCAAGAGCTATGTCATGTCCTGCCTCTATCGCCGCTATGGTAGGCCTGATCCCGATCATACCGACCATCGCGGTCAATACGATATCCGCCTCGTCCATCGAGGCCGCTTCAATAAGACCGGACATTCCGGATACAACCTTTATACCCGTTCCGGAAAGCCTCCCTGAAAGCTCCTCGGCTGCCTTTTCATCGTACATCGCGACAAGCTTCGGAGCAAACTCTCTTGCCTGGCGCTCCATAAGATCAACACTCGAATTGGCCGTAAGAGCAACCGCGTCAAGTTCATCCTTATGGTCTCTTATTATCTCAAGGGTCTGCGTACCGATCGAACCGGTCGAACCCATGACAACAATCTTTTTCATGTCAAAGCACTCTTTCGATCAGAAATACCGAAATAAAATATATCATAGGCGCAGTAAAGATCGCGCTGTCAAACCTGTCCAGTATCCCGCCGTGTCCGGGAATGAGGCTTCCGTAATCCTTTATCTCGAAATTACGTTTTATCGCACTCGCCGACAGATCGCCTATCTGTGATACGGCGGCACCTATCGCGCAAAGTATCGCGAACATCGCCACTATCTGCATTCCGGCATCGAAATGATCCCTTACAAAATAGCCGTATACCCCACCGCATATCGCAGGCCCAAGTATACCTCCGATTGCTCCCTCTATCGACTTCTTGGGGGAGAGCTTCGGGCAGAGCCTGTGCTTACCGCAGAGCATACCCGTAAGATAAGCAAATACGTCGCAGAACCACGAGCTTATGAAGATCAGCCAGACAAGCCAGATACCGTCTTCAAAACTCCTCGTAAGGTATATAAAGCTCAGCATCACACAGACATAAAAGAATCCGTAGAACGTATAAACTATATCCTTTGATTCGTATTTCGGAAACGTGAAAACATATGTGGCAAGTATTACAAGAAGGAACAATACCGTCGTAAAGATCACTATCAGAAGATCCCGTTCGGTCATATACAGCAGTATGTAATATGCGATCGCAAACGCATATCCGATCCCTGTGATGACGTTAAAATATTCGTTGTCCTCAAGTACTCCGGTAGCATGATAGAACTCATACATACCGATGACCGAAACCACGATGAGAAGCAAAGGAAGATATACTCCCCCGAGCCACGCAAAGGCAAGCATGACAGCCGCAACAACCGCTCCGCTCACAAGTCTTGTCTTAAACATCATTCCTCCTCGCCCGTTCCGCCGAATCTTCTGTCTCTCTTCCCGTACGCCTCACAGGCCAGCATCAGTTCCTCTTTGGAAAAATCAGGCCAGTACACATCCGTGAAATAGAACTCACTGTAGGCAAGCTGCCATAACAGGAAATTGGACAGCCGCTGTTCACCGCTCGTCCTTATCAGAAGATCAGGGGCCGGAATGCCCTTTGTATCAAGGTATTCCTCAAACAGGTCTTCAGTTACCTTCCCCTCTATCTTTCCGGCCCTTACATCTTCGATGATGTGGTTCATTGCCCTCATCATCTCGTCACGGCTGCCGTAGTTTATCGCAACCTGAAAATGCAGTCCGGTGTTGTCTTTGGATGCTTCCTCAAGATCGGCTATCGACTGTTTGATATCATCATCCAGTCTGCTCTTGTCTCCGATGACGCGCACACACATATTGTTCTTCTTCGCGGTCTGACGGCACGTCTTCATATAATTGCGCAGAAGCTTCATGAGCTGGTTGACTTCATCGTCGGGCCGGCTCCAGTTCTCCGTTGAAAAAGCATATACGGTGAGATAATTGATTCCCATCTTATATGCTTCTTCACATATGACTTCCACGGTCTTGGCGCCCTGGATATGCCCGTAATTACGTGGCATACCCTTCTTCTTCGCCCACCGGCCGTTTCCGTCGAGTATTATGGCTACATGATTCGGTATCTTCATTATTATACGGTCATTATATCCTTGGACTTGCTGTCGATCATTGAATCGATCTCTTTAATGAACTTGTCGGTTGTCTTCTGAAGTTCATCCTCAAGATCCTTAACTTCATCCTCGGAAATATCATCGGATTTGGAAAGCTTCTTGATCGCGTCATTTCCGTCACGACGGATGTTTCTGACAGCGACCTTGGCCTCCTCGCCCTTCTTCTTTATATCCTTAACAAGATCTTTCCTTCGTTCCTCGGAAAGTTCAGGGAAAACAAGTCTTATCACATTACCGTCGTTAGTCGGGTTGATGCCGACATCCGATGCCTGGATCGCCTTCTCGATATCCTTTAAAATGCTCTTCTCCCAGGGCTGGATCTGGATGATCCTGGGATCGGGTACGGAAACATTTCCGACCTGCTGAATCGGAGTAGGCGTTCCGTAATAGTCCACACGTATCTTATCAAGCACATGGGGATTTGCACGTCCTGCGCGTACAGCGGAATACTCTGACTCGAGATGGTCTATGGTCTTCTGCATTTTGTCGGAATACTCTTTTACTTTCTCATTCATAATGCTTCGCTCCTTAATCGATATACATCAAACAGTTACACGCGTTCCGTTAAAATCACCCTGCACGGTCCTTACAATGCTGTTCTCCTCGTTAAGTGAGAATACGTACATGGGCATATGGTTCTCCATTGCGAGTATCGATGCCGTAAGATCCACAACCTGGAGCTTTTTCGCAACGACATCTTCGATCGATATTTCGTCGTAACGCTTTGCGTCGGGATTCTTCGCCGGATCGGAATCATATACACCGTCCACGGCCTTGGCCAGAAGTATCGCCTCAGCCTCAACTTCAACAGCACGAAGCACGACTCCCGTATCCGTCGAGAAATACGGATGACCCGTTCCACCCGCAAAGAACACGACCATTCCTTTTTCGAAATACTTGTTGGCACGGTCCTTCGAGAACAGCTTCGTGAAACTGCCTATCTCAAACGGAGTCAGGATGCTTGTCTTCATCCCTTCCGAACGGAATATCTCCGATACATATATGCAGTTCATAACGGTAGCAAGCATTCCTATCTGGTCCGCCTTGGTACGGTCGATCCTCTCGCTGCTCCTGCCTCTCCAGAAGTTCCCGCCTCCGATCACTATACCCACCTGGGTACCTGAGGAGACGATCTCTTTTACCTGAACAGCCACCGCTCTTACGGTATCTTCGTCAAAACCGGTCTTCTTGTCGCCGGCAAGTGCTTCGCCGCTAAGCTTCAGCAATACTCTCTTCATATATTAACCTTCCGTAAAGAAACTTGAAGGGCTGACCTCCGCATAACACTGCGAGCACAGACCCTCGATGGCTGCACCGTTGTTGATCTGGATCGATTTGCTCTTGATGTTACCCATGATGATCGATGTCGAGTCAAGAACAACCGGACCTCTGACATCTATATCACCCTTAACTGCGCCTGCGAGAACCGCACTCGTTGCGGACATATTGCCCTTGATAACCGTGCTCTGTCCAACCTTGATCGATCCGTTTGATACAACTTCACCTATGATCCTTGCGCCGTCGGCGAAAATCTCTTCCGCCTTGGAATCGCCTTCGATATTACCTGTGATATTGAGCTTTCCTGCAACCGTAACATTACCTTTAACGGTCCCCATGATATCAAGCGATCCGTTTGTCTGAATGTCTCCGGTAATAGTCATTCCGTTGGGGATGACACCTGTCTCGTTTGCACCTTCCGCGATCGTGTTGATGGGAGCGGGAGCCTCCTGAGTCTGTGAGAAGATGGGCTCTGTTACCTGATTGGGAACTTCGGCCTTGGGAGGTTCCTGTGAGAATATAGGCTCCGTTACAGTAGTTGCGGGAGCGGGAGCCTCGGGCTCGGGAGCAAAAATGGGTTCCACAACGGGCTTGGGAGCCTCTTCCTTAGCCGGTTCGGGTGCGAACACAGGCTCAAGAGCAGGCTTGATCTCTTCGGTATATACGGGAATCTCCACAGGTGCGGGTTCGGGTGCTGCGGGAGCGCTCTCTGCAACGGGTGCCGGAGCGGGCTCAGCTACAGGTGCGGGAGCGGGTTCCGGAGCCGCCTCAAACATAGGCTCTGCTGCGGGAGCTGCATCTGCTTCGTCAAGACCCTTGATAAGCTCGGCAAGATCGTCCTGTCCGATGGGAGCCGATGTTTCAGAAATGGTATCCACCATCTGGGGTGCTGCGGCAGCACCGCCCTCTTCGGGCATCAGTTCATTGACAGCCTGTGAAAGATCATCCTTAAAATCCTTGAAAAAACTCATTTTGCTTCCTCCATTCAATTTGTATTTACATTAATCTCCGATAATATAGTGCTGTATCGTCATCGTTGTATCATCAATGGGCTCTATCGGAATGTCGCTTTCCTGTATCGCTTCAATGATATGAGGCAGCGCTTCAACCGTGCTTGTCTTATTCGACAGGTCATGGAAAAGGATCATTGCTTCCTCGTATTCATTAAGATCCGCAAGCGAATTCTCGATGATCTTGTCTGCGGGGAGCATCGGATTCGTAGCATCCCCCGCGACAACGTTCCAGTCAAAGTACGTAAGTCCCCTCTCGTCGAGCACCTTTATAAAGTCCTTCATCGGGATCCTTGACACACTGTTGCTGGAGCCGCCCGGAAATCGGTAATAAACGGGTTTGACTCCCGTGACATCATATAGCAGCGAGGATATCTCATCGAGGTCTTTTGTAAATGCTTTGACCGAAGAGTATATCTCGTTGTATTTGTGTGAGTATGAATGCATGCACAGAACATGACCTTCATCGACGATACGCTTGTACATCTCCTGAAGTTCGGGATTCGTTGTCCCCACAACGAAGAAGTTTCCCTTAACATCATATTCGTCAAGTATATCGAGTATCTTGCCCGTATTGGCACTCGGTCCGTCATCGAATGTAAGATAGACCTTCCTCGGCCATGCTGTTCTGGCACTGCCGCCCGAGCTTTGTTTATCGAAAGCCCCTATGTCGATAAGCGACAGTTCATTGCTGATCGCGCCGACGGCGCTTGAAAGTTCATCGACGGAAGAATTGACGGAACTGACCTTCTCGATAAGGCTGTTCTGGTTCATCGTAATGTGTCCCATCTCTTCTTCGATGGCGTCTATCCGCCTATCCTCGTTGGATATCATGATAAACAGTGCGACACATAAGGCTATAGCGACCAGAAAGACCACATAAGGTCCGAATATGATCAGTTGTTTCAACCTTCGCACACGCATACCCTTCCCCCATACGTTACATATTATAGAGGTTTTTATACCCGCTTGCAACAAGATATTGTAGTTTTGTGAATGTTTAACGATGTTATTTTATAACAAAAAAAACGCCTGCCGTTTGGCAGGCGCTTTGTATATTATGAATTGTGAATAAATCAATAACCGTATTCCTGAGCCCAGTAGCATGTGCCGCCGTCATCTTCGTAGATACCGATGGCAACCTTTGCGAACTCATCGTAAAGAATGTTGTCTCTGTGTGTCGGGCTGTTCATCCATGCATCAACCGCATCTGTTGCGTTGTTGAAACCGAATGCAAGGTTCTCACCACCCTGGATCTTACTGTTAACTGTATACCAAGCCTTGCCGTTGGGACGTGTATGTGAGAACTTCTCTGAGCACTCTTTTGCTCTTACGGAGCAAACCGTCTCAAGGTTCTGATCCCATTTCAGGCTGTCAAGACCTGCTGCTGCTCTCTCTTCGTTAACCTGATTGTAAGCTTCAAGAGCTTCGGCACGAAGACCTGTATCAACATCTGAAGCATTTGAAAGAGCTACTGCTTCGCTGTCGAGGTATGTAACCTCTTCATTCTGGATCTCTGCAAGTGAACGCTTTGCGAACTCGTCATAGAGGCCGGTCTCATTGCCGCCCGCTATTCCGAAATACGCTGCTGCTGATGCTACCAGCAATCCTCCTGCAGCTAAACCGGCTATCAATTTCTTATTCATAATTCGAACCTCCTAACATCGTCTGTGCACACGCACAGATACACACATTCCTTCGGTTACTTAGATTATGTCACATAATCCTATAGAATGCAACACTTTTTTAAAAAAATATTACATTTTATTTCTCATGTGACGAATCAGGTTCTTTTCTTCCCAATTTTCCTGTTCACTTATAATGACGTTACACGTCTCAAAAAAGGTTCAAAAATTTTTAATATTCTCTCTCATCATACTCTTCATAATCGTCATACTCGTAATAATCCTCATCTTCCGCATCATATCCGTCATACTCCTCCGGCACGGCATGAACATGCGACATCTTCGGTTTCCTGACAAATATGGCCATAAAATGACTGTGGTGGATGATAAATATCGCAACGATCATGAATATATGGGCTATGAACGTTGATACGAGAACACCGTTTCCTATAAGAAGATAGTCCGATGTGAAACCGGTATATGCCATAAATGCCGTATATGCAAGCCCGAGTATCAAAAGCGGGAAGTTAGCCAACGCCTCGAGAAGTGTCTTGATCGTTTCCCGAAAAGATACATCGAAGTAAATGAAACGACCGATCATCAGGCCGAGAAAATACATTATGAAGCCGTCATAATTGTCATTCTCGTAAATGAACTTAATATACAGGAATATCAGTATCACATAAACCATTCCGAGAATTCTTATACTGCCCCTGTCACCCGTTGTCATCTTATGAAGAGGGATGAGCAGCCTGTCGAGTATGTTATTGACCACTATGGACAAAAGGATCAAAAAAAGCAGCAGGAAATCTTTGTACTGATCCCAGAACTCGCGAAATCCGGAGCCGCCCGGTACAAATCTGTCAATAATATAGTATATCGCAAGAAACGACAGTATCGATGCACCCGAAAACACCATCTCGTAAAATCGCTGGATGGTGTTATTGGCCTTTTCGTAATAAAATTGTCTTCTCTCGCTTCTGTCGACAAACCTTGCCTGACAGAAAACTATCATAAGTATATAGAATACACATATAACCGAAAATGCCAGAGCAAGTGCCAAATACAAAAGCATGCTCTTCGGATCGGTATAGTGCTCCCAATAATCCGCAAATGTCACAGTATCTCCCCTATCTGCAGATGATCTTTGCTATCTCTTCGAAACCTGCTCCCGCCGGGATAGTATGGTTGCCCGTTGATATCCTTCTGTCATATCCGTGCGCACACAGATATGAATTAAACTCAGCGGCGTTCGTTATCACACCCGCAGCCTTAAGCTGGTTGCATACCGTTTCGGATCCGCTTCCCTTCGCAACATTTATCGTTGCGCCACCTCCGGTTCCCGACGATGCCGGAGCCTTAGTCGGTGTGGGTGTTGGTGTTGGTGTCTTAGTCGGCGTAGGCGTCGGTGTCGGTGTCGGTGTAGGTGTCTTGGTCGGCGTCGGCGTAGGTGTTGGTGTCGGTGTAGGTGTCTTGGTCGGCGTCGGCGTAGGTGTTGGTGTCGGTGTAGGTGTCTTGGTCGGCGTCGGCGTAGGTGTTGGTGTCGGTGTCTTGGTCGGCGTCGGTGTCGGTGTTGGCGTCGCCGTTTCCGTAGGAGTCGGTGTCGGTGTCGGAGTAGGTGTTTCAGTAGGTGTTGGTGTTGGCGTCGCTGTCTTGGTCGGCGTCGGCGTCGGCGTTGGTGTCGGCGTTGCCGTAGTCGTGGATACAAGCGTCCTGTCCTCTTCAACCATGCCAAGCTGAGCGGCCCTCTCCTTGATCTCCTCGTCAGTCATCGATTCTTTTGTGTTTTTAGAAAGCGCGAGGCCCATCACGACAGCGGTTACCGCAATGCCGATCCCCAGGCCTCTGAGATAGTATTTGAGTTTCATTCTATTTACTCCATTGTGTGTCGCCGATCCTGATTCGACTTCGTCGAACGGCTCCAC